>DATMEI010000407.1:0-2285 GCA_035556995.1 Streptomyces sp. | reverse complement strand
GCCGGCGGTCGCCGACGAGCGCCAGTTGCTGCCGTACATACGCTTCGACCTTCTCTTCCGGTGACTCGGTCTCCGCCATCGCCGCCTCGACTTCGGCTGCCCAGACCGGGAAGTCGACAGTGCAGAGCTCCTCGACAACGGCGGCACGGGAACGGAAGTACTCGTAGACGGAGGAGCGTGCAAGCCCAGTCCGCTGCGCGAGGGCGGGGAAGGTCAGCGCTTCCGTGCCGCCTTCGGACAGCAGGGCACGGGCAGCGTCCAGCAGGGCGGCGCGCTGCATGGTCCGGTGCTCGGCCACGGAGGCCGCTCGAATCCTGGGCACCCCTCCACCTTACGGACGGACGTACCAGTTCAGCGACCGACGTCCGCCAGCTTTGCCCGAAGCTGAAGCACCGACTTGGTGTGGATCTGGCTCACGCGGCTCTCGGTGACCCCCAGGACCTGTCCGATCTCCGCCAGGGTCAGTCCTTCGTAGTAGTAGAGGGTGACCACTGTCTTCTCACGTTCCGGGAGGGTGTTGATCGCTCGGGCGAGCAGCCGGCGCAGCTCGCGCCCCTCGGCGATCTCGACCGGATTGTCCGCGGCCGTGTCCTCGAGGGTGTCCATCAGGCTGAGCCGGTCGCCGCCTTCACCGCCGACGTGGAGCAGTTCCTCCAGGGCAACGACGTTCGCGAGGGACAACTGGCTGAAGACGCCGTGCAGTTCCTCCAACGGAATGCCCATCTCCGCCGCGACCTCGGTCTCGGAGGGGCTGCGCCGCAAGGTCGCTTCCAGCGATGCGTAAGCACGCTCGACGGCGCGCGCCTTCTGCCGCACCGACCTCGGAATCCAGTCCAGGGCGCGGAGTTCGTCGATCATCGCGCCACGGATTCGGGTGATCGCGTACGTCTCGAACTTGATGGAGCGCTCAGGGTCGAACTTCTCGATGGCGTCGATGAGTCCGAAGACCCCAGAGGAGACGAAGTCGGCTTGCTCGACATTGGAGGGCAGGCCGACACTCACGCGCCCGGCGACGTACTTGACGAGCGGTGAGTAGTGCAGGATCAGCTGTTCCCGCAGCCCTTCGTCTCCCGTGGCCTTGTACGACCGCCACAGCTCGTCGAGCGGGCTGTGATCGGCACCGAGCCCGGAGTGCTCGGCTGCGGCCGGCGCGACCTCGGCGGTGGCCGCACGGTCAGGCCCGGGGATGTGCTGGGGCATTCGTCGACTTGAGCCGTTCTGCTGAGTGGTCGTCACGCGGAGGGAGCGTGATCGGGTGCCTCTTCCATGGGATGTGTGAGCGTAGCGTGACCGCAACGTCGCAATATGCGATGAGCGCGTGCTTCGGTATGCGCAGATACGTTCCGCTGCACGCACCCGGGAGTTACTCCAGCGACAGCACCGCCCAGAACCGGCCTTGGGGGACGGGCGGGGCGACACCGGAGCATACGGACCACCCTTTCATTCGATAGCCGCAGGTCAAGGACCGGCTCATCACTCGATGGTGTGCCCGGCCCTCAAGTCTCCGGGGCTGCTCAACTGCCAGCGAGTGCCGAGGCGTTCGACGAAGCCGAGGGCGCACAGCTCCTTGAGCCGCACCAGCGCGGCCTCGGGTGTGATGCCGGCGGCCTGCGCCAGGGAAGCGGAGTCGGCCGCACCACGGCCGGGCAATGCGTCGAGTACGAGTGCCGCTTCCCCCGGCAGCACGTCACGGGGAACGGCAGGGCCACGTCGCTCCGGCGCCAGCTCCCCCATGCTTCCTACCAGTTCGATCACTTCCGCTGCGTCGGTGATCACGCAGCCCTCCTCGCGCAGCAGTTCGTTCACACCCGCCGAGAGCCCCGAGGTGACCGGTCCCGGAACACCCATCACGAGTCGGCCGAGCCGCCGCGCGTGACGCGCTGTCGACAGCGAACCGCTGCGCAACGCGGCCTCGACAACGACCGTGCCGCGTGTCAGGGCAGCGATCACACGGTTACGCAGTACGAACCGGCTCCGCGTCGGGTGGTCGTGAGGCGGCAACTCGGCAAGGAGCAACCCTTGTTCGCCGATGCGCCGGATCAACTCCGTATGGCCGGGCGGATAAGCCACGTCCACTCCGCAAGCCAGCACTCCGACGGTGGCCCCACCCGCGGCCAGCGCCCCCCGGTGCGCTGCCCCGTCGATGCCGTAGGCAGCGCCCGAGACCACGGTCCAGCCGCGCTTGGCGAGCCCCGCACTGAGTACCGCGGAGACGTGCACGCCATATTCCGTACAGGCACGTGCTCCGACGATCGCGACAGAGCGCAGCGCCCAGAAACGGAGAT
>DATMEI010000406.1:0-3046 GCA_035556995.1 Streptomyces sp. | reverse complement strand
TGCGGTTGAGGGCCTTCGAGGGGAGGCCCGCACGGGGGACGGTGAGTACAGGGAGGAGCCGGGAGCGGGGCATGAGGGCACGTCCGAGGCGGAGTTCACCGCCTATGTACGTGAGCGCCGTGCCTCCCTGTACGCCACCGCCTACCACCTCACGGGCGACCGCTTCGAGGCGGAGGATCTGCTTCAGAGCGCGCTGTTCTCGACGTACCGCGCCTGGCACCGCATCAGCGACAAGGCCGCGGTCGGCGGCTATCTGCGCCGCACCATGACGAACCTGCACATCAGCGCGTGGCGCCGCCGCAAGCTGAACGAATACCCGACGGAGGAACTGCCGGAGACCGCCGGCGACCAGGACGCGATGCGCGGCACGGAACTGCGCACAGTGCTCTGGCAGGCGCTCGCCCGGCTTCCCGAACTGCAGCGCACGATGCTGGTGTTGCGCTACTACGAGGGCCGTACGGACCCGGAGATCGCGGACATACTGGACATCAGTGTCGGCACTGTGAAGAGCAGCATCTGGCGCTCGCTGCGCCGGCTGCGCGATGACGAGGTGCTCAGCTTCGGAAGGGACCAGGAGGAGTCCTTCGGCGAGCTGGTCGCCTGAGCGTTCTCACAAGCCTGAGGGCAGGGCCGGGGGGCCCTGAGCGGGGGCCGCAGGATCGGGGCGGGGAGCCCCGGGTGGGGGTGTCCCCCGGGCCGCCAGGCCCAGGGGGAGGGGGAAACGGGGGAAACACGGGGACCCGTCCGGGGGGACGGGAATGAGAGAGCGGGGACGGGCAACCGGGGGTCTGTCCGAACCCGCTCTCTCCTGTTGTGCGCTTCGCCTGGGTGCGTGCCGTCGCTCACCGTCGCGTGGGCTCGCAGCTCACATCGGCGTACGTGCCGCGCATGCCGCCCGCAGCCGCCTGATCCGCTCCGCCGCCTCGTCCCGCGCACACGGAAACGCGCCCAGTTCACGGTGCCGCGCCACGATCGCCCCTTCAGCCCGCAGCAGCCGCCAGCCGCGGCGCAGCAGGAACGGCGCGGACTTCCGCCCCTCGCGCAGGTCGCGCAGCAACCGCCGCCGGAAGGTCGTCGTGGGACGTCCCCGCAGGCAGATCGCATCGGCGAGCAGGCCCAGTTCGCGGCAGCGGGCCACTATGTCCGCGGCGAAGATGCCTTCGGCTATGAAGAGGGGCGCACCGTCGAGTGTGAGCGTCTCCCTGC
This sequence comes from Streptomyces sp., assembly GCA_035556995.1. Lineage (GTDB taxonomy): Bacteria > Actinomycetota > Actinomycetes > Streptomycetales > Streptomycetaceae > Streptomyces. The sequence continues at coordinate 1,840 of DATMEI010000406.1, read as the reverse complement.
CGGTGCGTGCGCTCAGCGAGATGTCGTAGAGCGGCACGGTCGTACGGCCCCGCACGCACAGCTCGTGCACCGCCTCCACAGCGGCGTCGGCGTCCCAGGAGCGCGCCGAGTCCCAGTCCACGCCGATCCCCTGCGGCAGTTGGGGCAGCGTCGGGTCGCCGGCCTCCTTGTAGAAGTCGTCGAGACGCATGACGGGCAGGCCGCTGCGCGCGGAGAGCCGGGACTTGCCCGCGCCGGAGGGTCCTGTGAGCAGGATGACGCGAGGCGAGCGTGATATGTCACGGGGATCGGTCACGAGAGTCAATTGTCGGCCATCCCGCCCGTTGCGTAACCGGTCGGGGTGCGATGCGGCTGAGGGCGCGGGCGGCCAACGCCGTAGCCCGTACAGCACGGAAGGCCGCTGTGTACGGTCCGGCTTTGTTCAGCCGTCGCGCGCACAGCGGCCAACCCTCGTGTCTTCACGGCCCGTTGGCCGGTCTTGTCGCCGGCCGGTGGTCAGACGCCCATCGGGTGCCAGACCGTCTTCGTCTCCAGGAACGCCAGCAGCCTGGACGTACCCGGGTCGGCTGACCAGTCCGCGTCTCCCTCGTCCGGGCGGCGCACCCGCTTGAGGTTGTCCGCCGCCGCGGTCTCCAGCTCCTTCGCCAGCTCCGTGTCCGCTGCCGCGCCCGCGAGGTCGATGGCGTTGACGTCCTGGTGCGCGGCGAGAGTTGCCGCGACCTCGCGCGTACGTCCTGAGAGGACGTTGACCACGCCGCCCGGCAGATCGGAGGTCGCCAGGACCTCGGAGAGGGACAGAGCCGGAAGCGGAGCCTTCTCGGCCGGGACCAGCACTGCCGTGTTGCCCGTGACGATGACGGGCGCAAGTACCGAGACCAGGCCCAGGAACGAGGACTCCTGCGGGGCCAGTACGGCCACGACACCCGTCGGTTCGGGCGTGGAGAGGTTGAAGAACGGGCCCGCCACCGGATTTGCGCCGCCCGCGACCTGCGTCACCTTGTCGGACCAGCCCGCGTACCAGACCCAGCGGTCGACGGCGGCGTCGACCTGCGCCGCCGCCGCAGCCTCCGACAGCCCTTCCGCGGCGGCGACTTCGGCGGTGAACTGGTCGCGGCGTCCCTCCAGCATCTCCGCGACGCGGTAGAGGATCTGGCCCCGGTTGTACGCGGTCGCGCCCGACCAGCCGCCGAACGCCTTGCGCGCGGCCACGACCGCGTCACGCGCGTCCTTGCGGGAGGAGAGCGGCGCGTTGGCCAGCCACGTGCCCTTTGAGTCCGTCACCTCGTACACCCGGCCGCTCTCGGAGCGGGGGAACTTGCCCCCGACGTACAGCTTGTAGGTCTTGAAGACGCTCAGACGTTCAGTGCGCTCAGACATCGAGGTACGCCTCCAGACCGTGGCGGCCGCCCTCGCGGCCGAAGCCCGACTCCTTGTAGCCGCCGAAGGGCGAGGTCGGGTCGAACTTGTTGAAGGTGTTGGCCCACACCACACCCGCACGGAGCTTGTTCGCCACCGCGAGAATGCGGGAGCCCTTCTCCGTCCAGATGCCGGCGGACAGGCCGTACTGGCTGTTGTTGGCCTTGGCGACGGCCTCGTCCGGTGTACGGAAGGTGAGCACCGAGAGCACCGGGCCGAAGATCTCGTCGCGGGCGATCGTGTGCGCCTGCGTGACGTTCGTGAAGAGCGTCGGCGCGAACCAGTAACCGGAGGACGGCAGCTCGCAGGCGGGCGACCAGCGCTCCGCGCCCTCCGCCTCGCCGGCCGCGACGAGCGAGGTGATCCGGGAGAGCTGCTCCTCGGAGTTGATCGCGCCGATGTCGGTGTTCTTGTCCAGCGGGTC
>DATMEI010000405.1:0-11911 GCA_035556995.1 Streptomyces sp. | reverse complement strand
CTCGTTCAGGCCGCGGCGCGAGGGGTGCTGGTCGCGGCCACGATGCCCCTCCAGGGCTGAGCGGCTCCCGCACCCGTCCGGGACCGCCCGGGGAGCACGAAAAGCAGCCGGAGCAGAGGAACACCTGCCGGAAACGGCCCGGGGCGGGCCCGTTCGCACGTACGCCCCTGCTCCACCCCTGCGAACAGGTCATTCGCCGCGCCGCCCCGCATCCGCCGGGCGGCGCGGTCGTTTGGCCAGACGTGCAGCCTTACGAACCTTCCCGCGCCCACCATCCGTACCGCGACCAGGGACGCATCCCCGGTATGCGACACAGCCACGAATCGCCCTCGCCGGGCTCTGCCACCCCCATCTACGACGCGCTGTACGCGGAGTACAGCAGGCTCTTCCGTACGCTGCCCGGCGACCGTTCCGGTGAGGAGGAGCTGAGGTTCGAGGGGTTCGGCACGGTGCACGGCACAGGCACCGGCCAGTTGGGCAGCGGCAGCTGGCGCGGCGACGAGTGGCCTCACGAGGCACTGCCGCACCGCAGCGGTCACACGCCTGCCGCGCTGCCGCCCGGCACGCGGGACGGGCAGACGTACGGACTCTGAAGACTCCACCGGCTCCACCGGCTCCGGCGGCCCGGCCGGCCACCGTTTTCCGTTTCCGTTCCGTTCCCCGGCGCCGCACACAGAAGCGGGTGCGGCGCCAAGTGGCCGGAACCGGCCCCTACTTCTTCCTTCCGCGCTTCTCCCGCACCCGCACCGACATGTGGACCGGCGTCCCCTCGAAGCCGAACTCCTCACGCAGCCGCCGCTCGATGAAGCGCCGGTAGCCCGCCTCCAGGAAGCCGGAGGCGAAGAGCACGAACCGCGGCGGCCTGGTGCCCGCCTGCGTCCCGAAGAGGATGCGGGGCTGCTTGCCGCCGCGCACCGGGTGGGGGTTGGCGGCGACGATCTCGCCGAGGAACGAGTTCAGCTTCCCGGTCGGCACCCGCGTCTCCCAGCCTGCGATGGCCGTCTCGATGGCGGGTACGAGCTTCTCCATGTGCCGTCCGGTGCGGGCCGAGATGTTGACCCGCGGCGCCCAGCGGACCTGGACCAGGTCCCTCTCGATCTCGCGCTCCAGGTAGAAGCGCCGCTCCTCGTCCATGTCGTCCCACTTGTTGTACGCGAGGACGAGCGCGCGCCCGGCGTCCACGGCCATGGTGATGATGCGCAGATCCTGGACGCTGATCGACTCTGTGACGTCGATGAGTACGACCGCGACCTCGGCCTTCTCCAGGGCGGCGGCGGTGCGCAGGGACGCGTAGTAGTCGGCGCCCTCCTGCAGGTGCACGCGGCGCCGGATGCCGGCGGTGTCGACGAACATCCAGGTTTTCCCGGCCAGTTCGATCAGTTCGTCGACGGGGTCGCGTGTGGTGCCCGCGGTCTCGTTGACGACGACGCGGTCCTCCTTGGCGACCTTGTTCAGCAGAGAGGACTTGCCGACGTTCGGCCGCCCGATGAGTGCGACGCGGCGCGGACCTGCCCGGCCCACGCCGAAGGTCTGCTCGGGAGCCTCGGGAAGGGCTTCCAGCACCACATCGAGCAGATCGCCCGTCCCCCGCCCGTGCAGCGCCGAGACGGGGTGCGGTTCGCCGAGCCCCAGCGCCCACAGGTAGGAGGCGTCCGCCTCGCCCGTCGGACCGTCGACCTTGTTCGCGCAGAGCACCACCGGTTTCCCGGCCTTGCGCAGCAGCCGCACCACGGCCTCGTCGGTGTCCGTCGCGCCGACCTGGGCGTCCACGACGAAGACGACGGCGTCCGCGGCCTCGACCGCGAACTCCGCCTGCGCCGCCACGGATGCCTCCAGGCCGAGCACGTCCTGCTCCCAGCCGCCGGTGTCGACGACCTTGAAGCGTCGGCCCGCCCACTCGGCCTCGTACGTGACACGGTCCCGGGTCACGCCGGGACGGTCCTCGACGACGGCCTGACGCCGCTGGAGGATGCGGTTCACAAGAGTCGACTTGCCGACGTTCGGACGGCCGATGACGGCGAGCACCGGGAGCGGGCCGTGTGCGGCCTCCTCCAGTGCGCCCTCGACCTCGTCGGCCTCGAAGCCCTCTTCCGCGGCGAGCTCCATGAACTGGGCGAACTCGGCGTCGCCGAGCTCACCGTGCTCGTGCCCGGGCTCGTCGCCGTGCTGGTTCTGGTCGTTCATGCCGTCTCGTCCTCGTCGTTCCTGTTCAGGTGATCCGCGTCCGCCGGAGGTCTCCGCGCGGCTCGCTGCTGCAAGTCTGCCGGGCTGCTGCTGCTTACGGGCCCGGTGCCCGTGCTGTGCCGTGCCGTGCTTTTTCGCCAAGGGCCTGGCGCGGGGCCGGCCGGGCGCTCAGCGTGCCGTCTGCCGCCGTGCGTCCGCCAGATGGTCCGTCAGGCGCCGCTGGATGCGTACGGTCGCCTCGTCGAGCGCTGTGCGTGTACGCCGCCCGCTGCCGTCACCCGCCTCGAAGGGGTCGCCGAAGACGACGTCGATACGGCTGCGCAGGGCAGGGAGCGCCTTGCTGAGCCTGCCGGGCTGGTCGTTGCTGCCCAGCACGGCCACCGGGACGACGGGCGCACCCGCACGCACGGCGAAGTAGGCCAGCCCGGAGCGCAGCGAGGCGAACTCGCCCTCGCCGCGGGTGCCTTCGGGGAAGATGCCCAGCACTCCCCCACGCTCCAGCACACCCAGCGCACCCTGTACCGCTGCCCGGTCGGCGGTGCTGCGGTCGACCTTGATCTGCCCGATGCCGCGCAGGAACGGGTCGAGGGGGCCCTTGAACGCCTCCTGCTTGATGAGGAAGTGCACGGGGCGCGGGGCGGTGCCCATCAGCATCGGGCCGTCGATGATGTGCGAGTGGTTGACCGCGAGGATCGCAGGCCCGCTCGCCGGCACCCGCCAGGCGCCGAGCACGCGGGGGCGCCACAGGCCGTGCATCAGGCCCAGGCCGATCCGTCGCCCCGTCGCGGCCCCCCGCGCACCGGGCACGCACCCGGTCGATGTCACTTGGAGATCTGCCCCGCCTTCTCGTTCGCCGTCCCCGCAGCCGGGCCGGCCTGCCGCTCCTTCTCGGCGGCTGCCTTCTCGATGAGGGTGACCACGCACTCGACGACCTGCTCCAGCGTGAGTTCGGTGGTGTCGACCTCCACCGCGTCCTCCGCCTTCTTCAGCGGGGACGTCTTACGGCCGGCGTCGGCCTCGTCCCGCTTGATCAGCGCCTCGCGCGTGGTGGAGAGGTCGGTGGCCTCCTTGCCCTTCAGCTCGCCGCTGCGGCGGGAGGCGCGGGCCTCGGGTGAGGCCGTGAGGAAGACCTTCAGGTCGGCGTCGGGGAGGACGGTGGTGCCGATGTCCCGGCCCTCGACGACGATGCCGCCTGCCGCTTCAGCCGCGATGGAACGCTGAAGGCCGGTGATACGGGTCCGTACCTCGGGCACCGCGCTGACGACGCTCACCGCGGCGGTGACCTCCTGAGTGCGGATGGGCCCTGAGGCGTCCGCACCGTCGACGGCGATGGTGGGAGCGGACGGGTCGGTACCGGAGACGATCACGGGCCTGGCGGTGGCCGCGGCCACCGCCTCCGCGTCGTTCACGGGAACGCCGTTGGTCAGCATCCACCAGGTGATCGCCCTGTACTGGGCGCCGGTGTCGAGGTAGCTGAGTCCCAACGCCGCTGCGACTGCCTTGGAGGTGCTGGACTTGCCCGTGCCGGAGGGGCCGTCGATGGCGACAATCACTGCAGACACGCTGTGTGGGACCTTTCTCGAACACGGGCAGGGCAGGCGTGGGCCGAACGGCCACGGCCCAAGGCTACCGGCTGTCGGGACCGCTCATCTCTGCCGCCCTCACACCGCAAGGACAGGCACCGGCAGCCGTCTGCGGGCTCCGCTGCGGCGCCCCTCCGCGCCTCACTGCTGACGGAGGGACCAGCCACGGTCGCGCAGCGCCGCTTCCAGCACCGCTGCCGCTCCCGGCTCCACCATGAGCTGCACATGACCGGCCTGCTGACCAGTGGCGTGCTCGATGCGGACGTCCTCGATGTTGACGCCGACAGCGCCGGCATCGGCGAAGATCCGCGCCAGTTCGCCCGGCCGGTCGCCGATCAGCACCGCCACGGTCCGGTAGGCCGCCGGTGCCTGGCCGTGCTTGCCGGGCACCCGTGCACGTCCGGAGTTGCCGCGGCGCAGCACGTCCTCGATGCCTGCGACGCCGCTGTCCCGCTTCTCCTCGTCCGCCGAGTCGAGCGCGCGCAGCGCCCGTACCGCCTCGTCGAGGTCGCCTGCCACATCGGCGAGGATGTCGGCGACCGGGCCGGGGTTGGCGGCGAGGATCTCGATCCACATCGCGGGGTCGGAGGCTGCGATACGCGTGACGTCGCGGATGCCCTGGCCGCACAGGCGTACGGCCGTCTCGTCGGCGGACTCCAGGCGGGCCGCGATCATGCTGGAGAGCAGCTGAGGGGTGTGCGAGACGAGGGCGACGGCACGGTCGTGCGCGTCGGCGTCCATCACCACGGGCACGGCGCCGCACAGCGCGATCAGTTCCAGCGCGAGGTTGAGGACCTCGGTGTCGGTCTCGGTCGTCGGCGTGAGCACCCACGGCCGGCCCTCGAAGAGATCGGCGGTGGCGGCGAGCGGCCCGTTCTGCTCACGCCCCGACATCGGGTGGCTGCCCAGGTAGCTGACGGGGTCACCGCCCAGCTCGCGCAGCTCACGGCGCGGGCCGCCCTTGACGCTGGCCACATCGAGGTAGCCGCGCGCCAGACCGCGGCGCTGCAGATCCGCGAGGACCTGGGCCACGTGCGCGGGCGGTACGGCCACGATCGCCAGGTCGACAGGGCCTTCCGGTTCGCTGTCCGTACCGGCGCCGAGAGCTGCCGCCGTACGGACCCGCTCGGGGTCGCGGTCACGCAGGTGCACCTTCACGCCGCGCCCGACGAGGGCGAGCGCCGCCGAGGTGCCGATGAGACCCGTACCGACGACGAGGGCTGTACGCATTACTGGGCGATGTCCTTGCGGAGTGCGGCTGCGGCACCGAGATACACGTGGCTGATCCCGGACTTGGGCAGCTCCGACTCGACATGCGCCATCACCCGCACCACGCGCGGCATGGCCCCGGCGACATCCAGCTCCTGCGCGCAGATCAGCGGAACGTCCACGATGCCGAGCTTACGGGCGGCGGCTGCCGGAAAGTCGCTGTGCAGGTCGGGGGTGGCCGTGAACCAGACGCTTATGAGGTCCTCGGCGGTGAGGCTGTTGCGCTCCAGCACGCTCGTCATCAGAGCCGAGACCTGCTCGTGCATGTGCCCGGCCTCGTCCCGCTCCAGCTGGACGGCTCCCCGCACCGCTCGTACCGCCACGTACCTGCCCCGCTCCCTGTGTGCTGTGCCTCCTGCCTCGTCCAGCGTAGATCCGCCCGCCGCGTGCGCGTACGGGCGGACCGCCCACTGAGACGGGGGCATCCGCCGGCTACGGCGGCGGGCTCAGAGATCGACCTCGTCCAAGAGCATGCCGACCTCCGTGTTCGTCATGCGGCGCAGCCAGCCAGACTTCTGGTCGCCCAGAGCGATGGGGCCGAAGCGGGTGCGGACCAGCTTGTCGACCGGGAAGCCGGCCTCGGAGAGCATGCGGCGCACGATGTGCTTGCGGCCCTCGTGCAGGGTGACCTCGACGAGGTAGTTCTTGCCGGTGTTCTGCACCACCTTGAAGTGGTCGGCGCGGGCGTAGCCGTCGTCGAGCTTGATGCCGTCCTTGAGGCGCTTGCCCAGGTCGCGCGGCAGGGGGCCCTGGATGGCGGCGAGGTAGGTCTTCTTCACGCCGTACCGGGGGTGCGTGAGGCGGTGTGCCAGCTCACCGTGGTTGGTCAGCAGGATCAGCCCCTCGGTCTCGGTGTCGAGACGGCCGACGTGGAAGAGGCGGGTCTCCCGGTTCTGCACGTAGTCGCCGAGGCACTGGCGCCCTTCCGGGTCCTCCATCGACGCGACGACTCCCGCGGGCTTGTTGAGCGCGAAGAAGACCTGCGACTGGGAGGCGATGGTCAGCCCGTCGACCTTGATCTCGTCCTTGTCGGGGTCCACCCGGACGCCCTGTTCGACGACGATGCTGCCGTTGACCTCGACCCGCGACCGCTCGATCAGCTCCTCGCAGGCGCGGCGCGAACCCATGCCGGCACGCGCCAGCACCTTCTGCAGCCGCTCGCCCTCCTGATCGCCGAAGGTCTTCGGCAGCTTGACGGCCGGCTTGCTGTGCCGGGAGCGGTTGCGCTCCTCGACCCTTGCGTCGTACTCGCGGGGCCTCGCGGGAGCGGACGCGTTACGGGCGCGGGCCTTCGGCGCACCGCTCTTGGTGACCTTCCTGGCGCCGGCCTTGGCGGCGTTCTTCGCTGCGGCGCTCCTCGGAGCACCGCCCTTCGCGGTGGTCTTCCTGGCCGCTGCGCTCTTCGGGCCGCTCGCCGAGGTCTTCTTCGCGGGTGCCTTCGCGGACGCCTTCGGGGCGCTCCGGGATGTGCCCTTCGGAGCGTCCTTCGAGGTGTTCTTCGGGGAGCCCTGTCCGGACTTCTGGGGACGTCCGTCCGAGCGGGCGCCTGCCTTCTTGGCGCCACCGCCTGTGGGCCGCTCGTCGGCCTTCCCGTGACGGCGCTCCTCCGGCCGCGGACGTCCGGCGCCCTTCTGCCTGCCTTCGCCCCCTCCGGCTGCGCGGGGTGACTGCTTGTTGCCCGCGCCCCTGTTCTTTCGGTTACCGCCGGTATTACTGCCGCTGCTTCGCATCAATGATCCGTCTGCGTTCTGTCAAGGACTTCGTCGCCGCTGTCGTCTACGTCGAACGACGGCATGCCTTCCTGGGAATCCCCCTCGACGGCCTCGGCCTCGGGGAGGAAGGGCGCCAGTTCCGGAAGCTCGTCCAGGCCGCGAAGGCCCAACCGCTCCAGAAAGTAATGCGTCGTCCTGTACAGGATCGCACCTGTCTCGGGTTCCGCGCCCGCCTCCTCCACCAGCCCCCGCTGCAGCAGCGTACGCATCACGCCGTCACAGTTGACTCCGCGCACTGCGGAGACCCGTGAACGGCTGACGGGCTGGCGGTACGCGACGACCGCGAGAGTCTCCAGCGCGGCCTGCGTCAGCCGTGCCTGCTGCCCGTCGAGCACGAAGTTCTCGACGGCTTCGGCGTATTCGGCCCGGGTGTAGAAACGCCAGCCCTCGGCCACCAGACGCAGTTCGAAGCCCCGCCGCTGCCGGTCGTACTCGTCGGCGAGCTCGCGCAGCGCGTCCGAGATCTCCCGGCGCCGCCTGCCGAGAACCTTCGACAGGTGCTCCTCGGTGGCGGGCTCGTCCACGACCATCAGTACGGCTTCGAGTGCGGGCTTGAGCTCCAGTGCCGCGACGCCGCCGTCCTCCGCCGGCGCCTCGTCCGGCTCCATCGGCGCCTCGCGGGCCATGTCCTTCTCGAGCGCGTCCTGGATCTCGTACGTCTCCTCGCTCATGCCTGCAACTCCTCCTCGGGCTCGGGCTCGGACTCGTCGGGCTCGGACTCGGCCTGCGTTCCCGGCTGTTGGGGCTCCTGGTCGAACTCGTCCGTCACCAGGGGCTGCGTGCCCTCCTGACCGCTCCAGCGGACCATGAGAGTCCCCAGCGCCTCTTCCTGGTCCAGGGAGACGGCACGTTCGCGATAGAGCTCCAGGAGCGCGAGGAAGCGCGCGACGACGGTCAGGGTGTCCGGTGCGTCCTCGGTGAGCTGCTGGAAGCTGACCTCGCCCAGCTCCCGCAGCCGCGCCACCACCAGCTCCGCCTGCTCGCGCACACTCACCAGCGGCGCGTGGATGTGCTCGACGAACACCTGCGGCTTGGGCTTGGGCTGCATCGCCTTCACCGCGAGGCGGGCGAAGCCCTCGGGGCCGATGCTGATCGCCACTTCGGGCAGCAGTTCCGCGTGATGGGGTTCGAGTCCGACCGTACGGGGGTGCCGGTGGGCCTCATCTGCCATACGCCGGGCGAAGATTCCGGCGATCTCCTTGTACGCGCGGTACTGGAGCAGCCGCGCGAAGAGCAGGTCGCGGGCCTCGAGCAGTGCGAGATCGGCCTCGTCCTCGACCTCGGCGGAAGGAAGCAGCCGTGCCGCCTTCAAGTCGAGGAGCGTGGCGGCGACGACCAGGAATTCGGTGGTCTGGTCGAGGTCCCAGTCGGGGCCCATGGCGTGGATGTAGGCCATGAACTCGTCCGTGACCTTGGAGAGTGCGACCTCCGTCACATCGAGCTTGTGCTTGGAGATCAGTTGGAGCAGGAGGTCGAAGGGGCCCTCGAAGTTGTCGAGCACGACCTTGAAGCGACCGTCGTCGGGCGGCTCTTCGTCCTTCTGCGCCTCTTCGGCCTTCTGTGCCTGGTCCTGCGGTCTCTCTTCCTGCGGTGTCTCCCGCGGGTCTTCCCGCTGCGGTGCCGCGTCCGCTGCCGCGTCCTGCCGTGCGGGCTGTGAGGGCTGCTCGTCGGGGGCCCCTGCCGAGGGCTCCTCAGGCTGGACTTCGCCCGTCTCCTCCGCCTCGCCCGGCGGTAGCGGCACATCTGTCACCGGTCCGGCTGCGGCCGTCTCCTGTGGTGAACGCTCCGGGAGCGGCGAATGCTCAGCAGGCACCGGCAGTTCGGCGGGAGGAGCGGCGTCTGCCACCTCCGGAGCCGACGAGGTCCCCGGCCCCCGCCCGAGGGTGCGTCGGGCGGCACGGGATGCGGAGTCGGCATGGTCGTCAGGAGTGGGCATCGCCGGGCAGCGTACTGGGGAAGAGCCGGTGAGGGCGCTCCGGCTCACTCATGTGCCTGTGCTTTCGGACGTGGTTCCGGCGGAGCTCACACGGCCGGAACCACTTCGCGGGGCTGGGACGCTTCAACGTCCCCGCAGTCTCCGTACGAGAATGCTCGCGTCGCCACGGGACTCCAGATCGGCGAGTACGACCGCGACAGCCTCCCGCACGATACGGCCGCGGTCCACGGCGAGACCGTGCTCGCCGCGCAGCACGAGCCGGGCGTGCTCCAGGTCCATCAGCTCTTCCGCGGAGACATAGACGGTGATCTTCTCGTCATGACGCTCGCGGCCGCTGGGCCGACGGTTCGCACCGCGGCCTCCCCCTCGACGGGGTGAACCGGCTGTTCCCTGGCGGCTCCTGGGCTCGGCGCCCCGGCCGGGCTTCTGCTGCGCTTGCGCGCGTATGTCCGCGGCCGGCTGCCCCGGCTGCCCACCGATTCGCGAGGACCCGTCAGTTGGGGCCTGACCTTCCTGAGTGCCACGGCCGCGCCCCATGTTCTGCGGCACACCCTGGCCCGGCACCGTGTGCCGTGGTGCGGCAGCCTGCCTGTCCTGACCGGTGCGCTCGCGGCCCGTGTGCTCGCCGCCGCCCTCCGCTGCGCGGGAGCCGTCGGCGTCCGGCGGTGCGCTCCCCTGTGCGCCGGGATCCTCGCCCTCGCCCACAGCGCTGTGTTCACCGCGGTCGCCTTCACCGGCCGCGTCGTCCTCGGCCCCGGTCGCGCTGTCGGCGGCGGGCGGCTCCTCGGAGCTCTCCGCGTCCGGTTCGGCCGCAGATGCGGGTGCGGGCACACGCGTCGACCCCGGCGCCTCCTTCCCGGGAGGCTCCTCGCCGTTGCTGCGGTTCTGGGATGCCGATGCCGAAGACTGGACCGCAGATCCTCCGGTCGTACGGAACAGTTCGTCAGCTGCAGGGAGACTCACTCGGCGTGGCACCGGGCGAGCACCTCCCTGGCGAGCTGGCGATAGGCGGCGGCACCAACGGAGTTGGAGGCGTACGTCGTGATGGGCTCGCCCGCGACGGTCGTCTCGGGGAAGCGGACCGTACGCCCGATGACCGTGTGGTAGACGTGCTCGTCGAACGCCTCGACGACTCTCGCCAGCACTTCACGGCTGTGCACTGTGCGCGAGTCGTACATCGTCGCCAGGATGCCGTCGAGTTCGAGCTCCGGGTTGAGCCGCTCCTGCACCTTCTCGATGGTCTCGGTCAGCAGGGCGACACCGCGCAGCGCGAAGAACTCACACTCCAGCGGCACGATCACCTTGTGCGCCGCGGTGAGCGCGTTCACCGTCAGCAGGCCCAGCGAGGGCTGGCAGTCGATGACGATGAAGTCGTAGTCGCTCATGAGCGGCTGGAGGGCGCGCTGCAGCGTCGACTCGCGGGCGACCTCGCTCACCAACTGCACCTCGGCGGCCGAGAGGTCGATGTTGCTGGGCAGCAGGTCCATTCCCGCGACCGCCGTCTTCAGCAGCACCTCGTCCGGCGCCAGGCCCCGCTCCATCAGCAGGTTGTAGACGGTGAGTTCGAGCTCCATCGGGTTGACACCGAGGCCCACCGACAGGGCGCCCTGCGGGTCGAAGTCGACGAGCAGCACCCGGCGTCCGTACTCCGCGAGCGCCGCACCCAGGTTGATGGCCGACGTCGTCTTGCCGACGCCGCCCTTCTGGTTGCACATCGCGATGATCTTCGCCGGGCCGGGTTCGCTGACCGGTCCGGGGATCGGGAAGTACGGAAGGGGACGCCCGGTCGGGCCGATACGCTCCCGGCGCTGCCGTGCGGCGTCGGGCGCGAGGGTGGCTGCGTACTCGGGGTCCGGTTCGTAGTCCGCGTCCGGATCGTAGAAGTGCCCCTCGGGCAGCTCGCCCAGGGCGACGCGTTGGGGGTCACTGTAGTCGGCGAGTTCGGCGGACTCGTCGCCCGCGGAGTTGCCGGCCATGGCGTTCACTTGGCGGCCGTCCATGCTCTGGTGGGCTGTCGTTGACGGTGATGCGTTCTGGTGGGCGGCGAAGGTGCGGACAGCGACGGAGCCGACATCCTCGGACACCGAGGACTCCTGGCCCCGCACAGGTGCTCCTGGTTGACCACCCCCGGGAGAAAATGTCGACTCATTCACAAGTCGTCCTACCTCCTTGGTGACCAGGAAACTTCTAGACAGTCAGCGTGACACCATGCCGACGATTGGCGACTCTATGGCGTGTCGGCCGTCCTCAGCAACACAATCCACCGGAGACGGCACGATGTGTCGACTAACCAACACTGCGATGTCAAGAGGCAATGAGCGCCACGGCGGCCGTCGGAGGGCGGCGCAAAACCGTCGAGATAGTTGTGTGCGCGGCGAGTTGAGCCCCTCCCGCAGGGCGCCTGCACGGACGCCGACGGCCCGCCCCACGGGTACGGGGACAGGCCGGTGACGTGCCGTCATCGGTATTGACGTCAGCAGTTGACGCCCCGAATCAGCCGAGCAGCGTGCCGAGTTCGCGGCTCTCCAGTCCGTGCGCCTCGGCGACGGGACCGTAAAAGACCTCTCCGTCATGGACGTTGAGGCCTTTGGCCAGTGTGGCGTCGCGCTTCAGCGCCTCCCGCCATCCGCGGTTGGCCAGCTCCACGATGTACGGAAGCGTCGCGTTGGTCAGCGCGTACGTCGACGTACTGGGCACCGCGCCCGGCATGTTGGCGACGCAGTAGAAGACCGAGTCGTGCACGTTGAACGTCGGTTCGGCGTGGGTCGTCGGACGCGAGTCCTCGAAGCAGCCGCCCTGGTCGATCGCGATGTCGACAAGAACACTCCCCGGCTTCATGCGGGAGACGAGTTCGTTGCTCACCAGCTTCGGCGCCTTCGCACCGGGGATCAGCACCGCGCCCACGACCAGATCGGCCTCCAGGACGGCCCGCTCCAGCTCGTACGCGTTGGAAGCGACCGTGCGCACCTTCGTGCCGAAGATCTTGTCGGCCTCGCGGAGCTTGTTGACGTCCTTGTCGAGCAGCGTGACGTGGAAGCCCAGCCCGGTGGCGATCTGTGTGGCGTTCCAGCCGGAGACGCCGCCGCCGATGACGACGGCCTTGGCCGGGGCGACGCCCGGGACGCCGCCGGGAAGCACACCGCGGCCGCCGGCCGAGCGCATCAGGT
>DATMEI010000404.1:0-5887 GCA_035556995.1 Streptomyces sp. | reverse complement strand
GTCACCGTCGGTGTCCGAGAACCACCAGATCTCCTCCCCTCCGGGGGTGAGCGCTCCGTCGGTCGTCCCGTTGGGCCGGTCCGTCACCTGCCGGTGCTCGCCTGTCGCCCGGTCCCACGCGTACAGCTCGAACGTCCCGGTCACATTGGAGATGTACAGCGAGCGGCCGGGGGCGTCCTCGGCCCAGTCCGGCAACGACACCCGCGGCGCCCGGAAGCGCCTCTCCCAGTCCGGCATGGCACTGTCCGGCATGGCATCCGTGTTCTGCGTCATGGCCCCATTCTGCGCCGGGGGTGTGGTTGCGCGGGGAGGGGCCCGTGAGCTGTGCTGAGCGGACCGGCGCCCGGCCGGTGTGCAGCCGGAAGTGCCGACCGATGTGCCGACCGATGTGCCGACCGATGAAGGAGCAGGCCGTGCCCCAACGCCCGTCCGCCGCAGGGAGCGTGCCGAAAGGCGACGTGGTGCGCCATCCCGTGGAGGAGGACCATCCGCGCCTGCAGGTCGCGCTGACCGACTGGTGGGGCGGACTGGGTGGTGAGACGGGTGCCATGCAGCGGCGTCTCCTCGTACCGAGGCTGTTCCTCCAGCACTTCAGGGACACGAGCTTCGTGGTCGAGAGCGACGACGGTGCCCTGCGGGCGTTCCTGGTGGGCTTCCTGTCGCAGAGCGAACCGGAGACGGCGTACATCCACTTCGTGGGCGTCTGCCCGCAGCGCCGCCGGACGGGCCTCGGCAGCAGGCTCTACCGCGACTTCTTCGAACTCGCCCGCGGCCGTGGGCGCTCCCGCGTCCGGTGCTCCCCCATTGCCTTCGGCATGGGAGGTACCCCCACGGCCCGGTCAACCTCGACTCCGTCGCGTACCACACGAGGATGGGCTTCAGCATGGAGCCGGGCGACCGTACGGGCAGCGGCGGCGGGGGCGGCGCGGTGGGCGGGGACGTCCCCAGCAAGGCGGACTACGACGGTCCGGGCCTTGACCGCGTGTGTTTCGTACGGGAGCTGACAACCTGAACCGGCCCTGACCCAAGCCGGCTGCCCCTACGACGGGGCGTTCGCGGGCCGCATCTCCAGGGCCTGTGAGGACGGAAAGTACGCGCGGGGCGTGAGCCCGACCGTACGGCGGAACGCCGCCACGAAGGCACTGCCGCTGCCGTAACCCACCCTGCGGGCAACGGACTCCACCGTCATGCCCTCCGCGAGCAGCGGCATGGCAGCTCGCATTCGGATCTGCTCCCGCCACTGCCGGAAGCTCATCCCGGTCTCCGCCAGGAAGAGCCGTGCCAGCGTGCGCGTGCTGGCGCCGGCCTCGGCCCCCCACTCCAGGAGCGTCCGCGCGTCGGCCGGGTCGGCGTCAAGTGCCTGTGCGATACGGCGGATACGTGCATCCCGGGGTTCGGGGACGCGGATGCTCGTCACGGGAACGGGACGCAGCACGTCGAAGAGCACGGCCTCCGCGCGTGCGCGGGCGTCCGCAGGGAGGTTCCCGCTGTCGAGATGGTCGATGAGTTCGCGCAGCAGCGGGCTGACGGCCACCACGGTGGGCTCCGTCCAGGACACCGGGCAGCGTTCGGGAGCCACGTACGGGCTGCGCATCACCGCCGTCCTCCCGGAACCGGCGGGTCCTGCGGCCCCGGTGGCGTGCGGCACTCCGGCCGGAATCCAAAGGGCCAGCGACGGCGGCAGCAGCCACGCGCAGGCCTCGGTGCGTACGCGCAGCAATCCGTGGCGCGGCCAGGCGAGTTGGTGAACCGGATGGCGGTGCGTGGGGAACCAGCTGCCGCCCGTCATGGGGAAACTGCCGACGACGATGGCCGTGCCCGGGCCGATGTGCGGATCCAGGGCCGGGTCCGGGGCATGTCCGTTCTGCAACATGCCATGGCAGCCTAGGCCGTGGCGGACAGCTCCGTACCGCCTTAACGTCGGTGCATGCCGATGAACAAGGCGCACCGCAGACTGTGCAGCTCCGAGAAGTGGGCCCAGGGCGTGCGCGACCGCCTCCTGCCCTGGGCACTGGAAGACGTCGAACTGGGCGACGACGTACTGGAACTGGGCTCCGGCTACGGCGCCAACCTCCGCGTACTCGTCGAACAGGTCCCCGCTCTCACCGCAGTGGAGATCGATGAGTCCACCGCGCAGCTGCTGGAGGAGAGCTGGGGCGACCGCGCCCGTATCCTCCACGCCGACGCCTCGGCCCTGCCGCTGCCGGACGCCTCCTTCTCCTCCGTGGTGTGCTTCACGATGCTGCACCACGTGCCGGCGAAGGCGACCCAGGACCGGATCTTCCACGAGGCGTTCCGGGTGCTGCGCCCCGGCGGGACCTTCGCGGGCGCCGACAGCCAGCCGAGCCTCCGCTTCCGGCTGCTGCACATCGGGGACACCATGAACACCCTTTCCCCGAAGGAGCTTCCTGGACGGCTGACTGCAGCGGGGTTCACCGACGTTTTCGTGGACCGCCATCCGGACACAGGCGGACTGCGCTTCCGTGGGCGGCGGCCTCTGGAGTGATGAGGTGTGCCCGGGCATCCGGGAACCGGTGAGACGGATCCCAGCTTCGGCCGAGCCGATCTCCGTGCCCACCGGCAGCTCCCGGCCCCCCGTTCCCGGACCCCGTTCACTTGTCCGTTCTACAGTTCACTTGGTCTACGGACCAACTGGGCCGAGAGCAACTCGGCGGCGGCTCAGACGATTTCGGGTGTACGGAATGTGCCACGCGGCGGATGAAACGATTCCCTGCTCGGAAGCACATCCCACCACCAGGCCACTGCCGGGATCTCCAGCGCCTCGTCGCTGTCGTCGGTGGGGGTGTCGCGGAAGGTGGACGGCAGGTCGGCCGGGTCGTCGGGCGTCGTGTAGCGGCGTGAGCTGATGCCCCAGTCCTGGGCGCCTCGTATGAACGAGCCGAGGCTTTCGAGGTATTGGCGAAGCTGAGGGCTTCCCGTCGCGGCAAGTTCCTCGCGCACCCGCAGGAACAGGCACATGACGCGGTCGCGTTGGGCAACGGCCTCCATCAACGCGTCGGCTGCGCTGAGCTGTTGCTCGTTCTGCAGCACGCGCAGCACGTTGAGGTAGTACTGCTGCGCCCTGCTCTCCTTGTGGTACGAGAAGAGGTCGTTGTCCCACGTGATGATGAAGTAGGCCATCTCGGCGGCGGCACGCACAGCCGTGCTGTCCCGCTCGTTGGGGTGCAGTTCGTAGCCGTGGCCCATCTCCAGCAACGGCAGTACGACCGACGTGGCGCCGTCGTAGAGGCGCATGAGCGTGTAGTCGTTCAGGTCCGGAACCGTCTCGTGGCTGCGGTGCGAGGCCTCCCACACCACCGCGAGGAAGTACTCGCGCAGGGCGTCCACCCAGCGCGCCTCCTGGCTCGGCGTCGCGTACTGCGAGACCCGCCGTCGCAGATCCCTCAGCCCTGTCGCCAGCGGATTCTGCGTCAGCATGGGGACTTCGGGGTTCTGCGCG
Source organism: Streptomyces sp. (assembly GCA_035556995.1). Lineage (GTDB taxonomy): Bacteria > Actinomycetota > Actinomycetes > Streptomycetales > Streptomycetaceae > Streptomyces. Next base: position 2,427 of record DATMEI010000404.1, on the reverse strand, counting down.
ACCCGCAGCATCCGGGAGAGCTCACCCACGAGTTCGGCGGGGTCCCTGCCCAGTTCACCTTCCTCGCAGAGCCCGTCGTCGACCCCGAACAGCCAGATGATGAAATCCGCCAGTATCGATACGACCTCCTCGCGCCCCTCGGGCAGTACGCGGGCGGCGAAGGTCCCGATGTCGTGTGCGATCAGCTTTCTGCGCAGTTCCTCGGAGCCGATGCCGAAGGCGGTCGCCCAGGCTCCGGTCCGGTCGTTGATCTGCTTGTGACGGGGATGGATCGCGGGGGGGATTGGAGAAAAAACGGGCGGAACCAACAACCCGTGCTCCACTGTCGATCACCTCAGTCTTGCGGCGGAAACGCCGCTGTCCACGAACTTCCGGTCAGGCGGTCGCTCTCCGCGACCTTCCGCACTGCGTACAACAAGCCAAAACCGTGTACTGCCTGGGTGACGGCGCACTCGCGACACCGCGAGCGGCTCGGCCACCACCGTCCGTCACAACGGGACCTCCACTTTCATCAAGGGGCATATCCAGCCACAGGGGGCAGGCAGCGCGCACAGCCGGCCCTCCTCAACGCAGGGGAAGCTCTTCCCCAGGTCAAGGGCGTGTAGTCATGCAACGCACGCTGTCCGGGGGCGAGTTGACGCCAGCGACTGATCAGATTCCGCTTAGCTGTTCTGCCACCGCCCCTGCAGCCGCCGGCTGCATCGGCGTGGACTTGCCGGGCCGGATCTGCGGGTCGGCGTTGCCCGCGGCGAGTCCGTGCAGCAGCATGTCGCCCGCCTTGATCGTCTTCCTCTCGGGCTGCGCGTCACCGGTCGCCCGGCGGCCGATATTCGACTTCATCGAGGGCCAAAGGTCACTTCGCCTCCGAGGTCAGGGCAAGGGAGCGCAGGTAGTGCATGAGCTGCAGCAGGACGTCCCGGCCGGAGTGCCGGCTGCGGGCGTCGCACACGACGATCGGGACGCCTGCGGGCAGGTCCAAAGCGCCGCGCAGCTCTTCGACGGAGTAGTCCGGGGCGTCCGGGAAGGAGTTGACGGCGACGACGAAGGGTACGGCGGACTCCTCCAGCCGGCCGATCACGTCGAAGCTCACTTCGAGTCGACGCGTGTCGACGAGCACGACGGCGCCGAGAGCACCGTCGAAGAGGCCGTTCCACAGGAACCAGAAGCGCTGCTGTCCGGGCGTCCCGAACAGGTAGAGCACCAGCTCCTCGTTGAGGCTGATGCGCCCGAAGTCCATCGCGACGGTGGTCTGGGTCTTGCGCTCCACACCGGCTGTGTCGTCGACGCTCTCGCTGGCCTGCGTCATCGTCTCTTCGGTGGTCAGCGGGCGGATCTCACTCACGGAACGGACCAGCGTCGTCTTGCCGACCCCGAAACCGCCCACGATCACCACCTTGACGGCGGAGCTGGCCGAGGACGGCAGTCTGTCTTCGCTCCGAGGCCCCGCGCCCGCGCCTGTCTCAGAGATTCCGGAGTCCATGGATCACCGCCTCAATAATTTCGATGTCGGGAAGCGACGGGGCGGGCGCTCGGGCCTCGACCCGTCTCTCGGTCAGCAGGTCGGCCAGCAGTACGTTGATCACGCTCACGGGAAGTCTGAGATACGCCGAGATCTCCGCCACGGAAAGCGGGGAGCCGCACAGACGTAAGATCGAAGCGTGCTCCGGCTGCATCCCCACCTGGGGGTCTGCCAGGGCCACTATTAACGTGACCAGGTCGAGGCCCCGGTGCTCCGCGGGATCGCTGCGTCCACCAGTGATCACGTAGAGCCGCTCGGGGCCGCCCTCGTCCCAATCCGGAACCTGCCTGCTCATATGGCCAATCCGCCGTCACGCGGAGGACTTGTCAGATGCTCCCCGATGCGAGCGACCAGGTCCCGCATGCGGCCTCCGACGAGACCCGCGTCGACGCCTTCGTCGGCCAGCACAGCAAGGTGCGCCCCGGCTCCGGCCGCCATCAGGTACATGAAGCCGCCGGTCACCTCGATCACGACCATCCGCATCCGGCCGTCGCTGTGCGGGAATTCAGCGGCGACGGCCGAGGACAGGCTCTGCAGTCCCGAACCGATCGCCGCCAGCCGGTCGGCGGTGTCCGTGTCCGTGCTGTGCTTTGCCATGCAAAGACCGTCGGAGGAGAGCACCACCACATAACGGGTCTGGGGGACGCCCTCCGCCAGATCCTTCAGCATCCAGTCCATGTCGGCACGCCGCTCCATGCTCATTCACCCTCATCTGACGACGTGTCATCGTTGCTGCCGCGGGCCGGAGCCGTCTTCCGTGCCTCTCCGGACAGGCCACTTTGCAAATCGGCCATCCACAAGCCGGGTGCCGGCTCGTCCCCCGCCGGCGGCCCCGCCTGGGCGCCCGGCGACGTGGCGGCGGGAGTACGCCCTGGGGAGGCGCCCGGACGTGCATCGGGGCTGGGGCT
>DATMEI010000403.1:0-3055 GCA_035556995.1 Streptomyces sp. | reverse complement strand
CCTCGAAGTGAAAATCCAGGTTCATGCCGGCGGCCGTTTCGAGGCTGACGTCGTAGGCGAGTCCCGCCTGGCGGGTGAAGGACTTGAACAAGGCCGGCACGCCGCCCATGCCCTCGCGGTTGAGGTCCGTCACGGATTCGGGCCGATAGCCCTGCACCGGCGGCGCCTCCGCACCGTACGTGAAACTGTTGCCGATGAAGAGGATCGTCTCGGCGCATTCGGCCGCTTGAAAACCTGCGACTCCGAGCAGAAGTGCAGCGAGTCGCACCGGCTATGGCACGATCTGGACGGTGGCTGGCGTGCCATGCGCCGAATCAGGGCTGATCCATACCGCGACTTTCGCCGGCTCGACGACCCGTTGATTGCGGTCGTTCCACAACGCGAGGACGTCGGGCCCGAGGGCGAACGTCACCTTCTTCGTTTCGCCGGGGGCCAGCGAGATCCTCTGGAATCCCTTCAGCGCGCGGACCGGCTGCGATGTGCTGGTCCCGATGAGCCTCACGTAAAGCTGGACAACCTCCTCGCCTGGACGCGTGCCTGTGTTCGTGATCTCGGCGCTCGCCGTCAACGCGGCCGTGGACCGGCCCGCACCGTCCTGGAGAGCCGCCGTCAGGCCGGACGCTTCGAGCCGCCTGGCATCGATCTCGGTGGGGCCGTAGCGGAACGTCGTGTAGGAAAGGCCGAAGCCGAACGGAAACTGCGAATCGTTCCGCTCGTCGAGATAGCGCGAAACATACGTGTCGTCGGGGCCGCCGAGCGGATTCGTCAAGTCGCTCTTGTCCGCCGGGCGTCCGGTGTTGAGGGCGTTGTAATAGAGAGGCAACTGGCCGACGCTGCGCGGCCAGCTCGCCACCAGCTTACCGGACGGGCTCGACTCGCCGAAGAGCGTGCGTACGAGAGCGGGTCCCGCCTGGATGCCGGGGAGCCACGCAGCCAGGACGGCCGGAACCTTCTCGAACGCCCAGGGCAGCGCCAGCGGCCTTCCGCTGAAGAGTACGAGAACCACCGGCTTTCCGGTGGCGACGACTTTCTCGAGCAGCTCCTGCTGGCGCCCGGGCAATCCGAGAAAGGCCCGCGACGTGGCCTCTCCCGTCATCGCCCCGCCGCTCTCCCCCAACGCCAGGATGACGACATCCGCTTTCCCGGCGGCCGCCACGGCGGCAGCCAGGTCTACGTCGGATCCGTCGGTGAAGCCGACGCCCTTGTGGTGAATCAGGTTCTGCTCGCCCACGTGCCTCGCAAGCGCACCGCGGAAAGACACCACGTCCTCGTTGCGGCCCAGTCCGGCCCAGGAACCCAGCATGCTCGGCGAGTCTTCGGTTTGCGGCCCGATCAGGGCGATGCGACCGACGCTCCTCGAAAGCGGCAGCAACGGCGCGTTCCCCGGGCCGGGAGAATTCTTCAGCAGCACGAAGGATCGCTCCGCTGCCTTGCGTGCCAGCGAGACGCCTTCCGGCCGCAGCATGGCTGCGGCCTCGCGTGATTCGTCGGCATAGGGCCGCTCGAAGAGACCGAGCGCGAACTTCAGCCTGAGGACGTTTCGTACCGATTCGTCGATTCGCGCCTCCGGCACCTGGCCGGACTTCACGAGCTCCGCAAGGTGGTCGTGATAGACACTGCTCGCCATGTCGAGGTCGACGCCCGCCATGAAACCCTTCAGGGCCGCCGTCTCGCGATCGATTGCGACACCGTGATGGATCAGCTCGCGCACCGATTCCCAGTCGCTATCGACGACGCCGCGAAATCCCCATTCCTCGCGCAAGATCTGGCGCAGGATGAAAGGATTGGCGGATGCCGGAACTCCGTTCAGCGAGTTGAATGCGGTCATGATCGTGGCCGCGCCGGCATCCACGGCGGCGCGGAACGGGGGCAGGTACACCTGGCGCAGCGTGTGCTCCGAGATCTCGGTCGTGTTGTAGTCGCGGCCCGCTTCTGCTGCGCCGTATCCGACATAGTGCTTGGCGGTGGCGGCGATGCTGTCCGGCGCATCCAGGCGCGTTCCCTGGTAGCCACGCACGTAGGCCGCCGCCATCTCGGATCCGAGAAACGGATCCTCTCCGGCACCTTCCGTGATGCGACCCCAGCGGGCGTCGCGGGCGATGTCCACCATCGGAGAGAACGTCCAGCGAATGCCGGTTGCGGAGGCTTCTTCCGCCGCCACCCGGGCCGACTGCTCCACGAGGAGCGGGTCCCAGGTCGATGCCATGGCCAGCGGAACCGGAAATATGGTGCGGAAGCCGTGTATGACATCGAGTCCGAAGACGATCGGGATCCTGAGCCGGGATTTCTCGACGGCCAGTCGCTGGTACGCATTGATCTCTTTTGCCGTCGAGATGTTGAACAGGGCGCCGATCTGCCCCTTGGCGATCATGTCCTCGTAATCCGTGCGGCCCGTTCCGGGACCCGTCGGCTGACCGGCCGAGTACTGGACCAGCTGGCCGACCTTTTCCTCGAGCGTCATCTTGTCCAGCAGGGTTTCCGCCCGGGCGTCGAGAGCGGGGTCGTAGATGCCGGTGCGGGCCTCGATCGCGGAGGCCGGCGCTTCGGATTGCGCCTCCGCGCCGAGGCAAGCCAGCAAGGCACTGAAGGCAATCGTGGTGCACAGATTTCGCATGGCTTTGCTCACTCTCCTTGCGTACCCCTTGGGCGCTCAGCGCTTGCCCATCGCCTCGAGAAGCGACGGCGCCGCGGCGCGATTGAAGGCGCGGTAATCCTCGCCAACCAGCTCCGCCACGGTCGCGGCGAGCTGGGATTGCGTGACCGGCGCTACGTCCCGGCGTTCGCCGAGCGGCGGCGTGTCTGGCCCGATGACTGCGATCCAGATGCTGTCCGAGCCCTTCTGGCCGGTGCCGTGGTCTTTCCATTCGACGGGACCACTGCCCCGCCCGTGATCGGTCGAAATGATCAGCGTAGTCCGGTCCTTGAAGTCCGGGCTCGACTGGATCTGTTGCCAGAGCTCGGACATGTACGCGTCGAATGAATGCGCGGTTTCGAGGAAGTTGTCGTAACGACCCATGTGCTGCCAGGTGTCCGTATCGCCATAGCCGATGAACAT
>DATMEI010000402.1:0-9142 GCA_035556995.1 Streptomyces sp. | reverse complement strand
CGGGAAAGGCGGCGGCTGGTCCTGACCCGGACCGCCCGGGAAAGGCGGCGGCTGGTCCTGACCCGGACCGCCCGGGAAAGGCGGCGGCTGGTCCTGACCCGGACCGCCCGGGAAAGGCGGCGGCGGTGGCGGACCTTGCTGGCCGCCCTGCTGCCCCTGCCCGGACGGAAACTGAGGGGCCTGGTGACCGGGGTGACCGCCGGGCTGGCCCGGCTGCGGGAAGGCGGCGGGCTGCGGCGGCTGCTCCGCCGGTACGAACGTGGTCGGGGAATGCGTCAGGAAGTTGTAGCGGCAGGCTTCGCAGAAGGGCGCCTGCGCTTCGCGCTGCATGCCGCACTGCGGGCATGTCTCGGCGTGCGGCTGCTGGCCCGGCCCACCGGGCGCACCGGAGCCACCCGGGCCGGGATAGCCGTAACCCTGCTGCGGGGGTCCTGGAGGTACGGGTGCGCCGGGCGGACCCGGCGCGGCAGGAGGCGGTCCCGGGTAGCCGTAACCGGCTCCGGGAACCGGCGGCGAGAGTGGCGAGGGCGACGGCGGGACGGCACCGGCGGGCGCGGCGGATGCGTCGGCGATGCGGTGACCGCATACCTCACACCAGTCGTCGGCCGCCGACTGGTGTCCGTTCGGGCAAGTCGGCATGGTGAGTGCCTCCCCCTTGTGCTCCTGGACTTCCGTACTCGATGTACGTCCCTCGCGGGCTTCTACTTCTTCACGCGGACTGTCTTCGTGGACCGCGTCTCGAGCGTCATCTCATCGGCGTCGGCAACCTTCGCCTTCAGCCGAACAGTACCGGTCGCCGCGTCGACGACGTCCACCACCTTCGAAAGCAACTTCGAAGTATCTGCATTTCCGGACTCGTTCGCCAGCTGTACAGCCCGCCCGAGTTTCGCCGTTGCGCCTTCTTCGTCCCCCGCCTTCCGCAGCTCCAGTCCGTGCTGGATCGCCTGGGCGAGCTCTGCCTGACCCGTGTAGTGCGCGACCTGCGCGTTGATGGAGGTGGTGGCGACCATGTCGTCCGTCCACACCGCCCGGATCAGGCCCTGTGCGAGCGTCTGCGGGGTGCCGCCGTCGGGCGCCGGCAGGATCAGTGCGGCGCGGGCCGCAAGCATCTCCTGTCCCACCTCGGCTGCCGGCACCTCGACGCATACGTGGTAGTCACGGGACTCCTCGCCCCAGGAACCGGTGGGAAAGTCACCGGCGCGCGGGCTCGCATCCGTGCGGCGCCCCGTCAGGTCCTCCACCGTCGGCGCGACCTGCTTCACGAACTTGATCTCCGAGCCCCGCGGCGTCCACAGACGCAGCGCCACGTCGGCGACTTCCTTGCCCATGGCGTTCTCCATCATGTGCGTGAAGTCCGCGGCCAGGCCGTCCGGGTCGGCGACGATGTCGGCGGAACCGAGCAGCGCCGAGGCGATCTGTGTGACCTCTTTCACCTCCCAGTCGGTGCCGACGCCCCTGGCGTCACATGTGAAACGCCCCACGCACGCGTTGAGGGCCGCCTTCAGCCGCTCCGGCTCCTCGTGTTCGTTACGTCCGTCGGTGAGCAGAATCGCGTGCCGGATAGCGGCCTCGGACGAGCTGAGCAGCTTGTCGGTCAGGCCCAGCCACGTCCCGATGGCTGTGCCGCCGTCGGCTCTGAGCCTCCGCAGCGCTTCACGGGCACGGGCGCGGGTGTTCGCGTCGGCGACGGCCAGACGGCCCTCTCCGGGATAGATCTCCCGGGCCCGGTGGGTTCCTGCGACAACCGCGAAGGAGACCCCGTCGCGCAGTGTTTCGACCGCGGCGGCTGTGGCGTCACGGGCGTTGCGCATCTTGGCGGGCGGATGGTCCATCGAGCCGGAGGAGTCGATCACGATCACGACGGCGGCGTCCGTACGGCTCGTACCGGCCTGCGCGGCCGGGGCACCGCCTGGATCCGTGCCGGCCAGCGGCAGTCCCCACGTCGAACCCCCGGCCGTCGAGGTGACCGTGACGATCGCGTTGACCTCCCGCGCGCCATCCGGCAGATATTCGTTCTGATAGACGTCCACGGAGAACCGCGGCGCGTCGAGCTTGGCGAAGTCGGCCATCTGTTCCGCTCCTGCTCAGTAGCTGAAAGCGATTGCGGGGAGGGCGGAAGTACTGCTCGGTGGTTGCTCCCCCGTTGTCACATCTCCGTCAGTCCTGTGGCTGCCGCGTCTCCCTCTCGGCTTCTCCCCCTCGGCCGGCTTGGGCCGCTTCGGCCGCGGTCTCTTCGACCGCGACGTCAGACAAGTCCTCCCACGCCGGCCTCCGTCACCGGAAAGGGGACGATGGCCACCGTCACGTTGTCGTGGCCCCCGCCGTCGAGGGCGTAGCCGACGAGGCGCTGTGCGCTCTGCATGGGCCGTTCACGGGCGTCGGCCGGCAGCGCCGCGGCCATCTGCTCGGCGGACTCCGCGTAGTTCCAGAGTCCGTCCGTGCACACGACCACGACGCCGGGCCGGTCCGGCTTGAACGACGCGGTGTGCGGCTCGATTTCGTATGCGTCCGCTCCGAGCCAGCCGGTGATGGCGTGTGCACGTGCGTCGGCGTACGCCTCGTCCTCACTCATCAGACCGGCCGCGACCATCTGTGCGGCCCACGAGTCGTCCTCGGTCAGACGGGCGGACGGTGCGGTGCGGTCCTCGGGCACCCAGTAGGCGCGGCTGTCCCCGATCCAGCCGACGGTGAGAATGCCGTCGGCGGTGAGTGAGCTGACGATCGTGCACGCCGGGGCGTTCTTCGAGGGCTCGTTGGGGCCTTCGGCGGCGAGGGCGGTGACCGCGTCCGCCGCCGCGAGGAGCGCAGTGTGCATGGCCTGTTGAGGAGGCGTGCCCTTGGGGACGGCGTCGCGCATCGAGACGCTCGCGGCCCGCGCCGCGGCGGCCGACGCGTCGTCGGGCCGTGTCGCTGAGGAGACGCCGTCGCAGATCACCGCGATGGTCGCCGGAGAGCCCTCCGACGTCGCCGCCTCGAACAACGCGAAGAAGTCCTCGTTCCGGTGGTGGCGCAGTCCGCGGTCGCTGGCCGCGGCCACTGACCGCAACTCGTATTCCATGTGGTCGCGTTCGCGCGGCTGCTTGTGTCCGCAGTGCTCGCAGTAACCGTCGCCGTCGATGGCTCCGGTGCCGCAGGCGACACAACGGGAGACGGCGGCTGCTGCCTGACCGTCCGGCAGGGTGGGCGGGCTGGACGTGGCCGCCGGCTGGGGCTGGGCCAGGGGCGGAGGCGGGGGCTCGGACTGCGGGGAGTCGTCCAGCATCACGCGCGGGTCGGTGGTCCGAGGGTCCGTGACTGCCGGACCCGGAGGAGGTGCGTCCGGCGTCCCGGGCTGCGGGTGCGGCTGCTCCGGGTGCGGCTGTCCGTACGAGGGTTGACCCGCCGGTTCCGGTTGCCCGTACGGGGGTTGACCGGCCGGTGGCGTGGGCGGCGCCTGGGCGGCAGGCTCCGGGTGTACCGGGTGTACCGGCTGTACCGGCAATTCGGCGGCGGGCGGCAGCGTGAAGTCCGGCTCGGTCGGCGTGGCCGTGGGAGCGGCCGTCGCGGGCACAGGGGGTGTCTCAGGCACAGGGGGTGTCTGCGGCACAGGGGGAACAGCGGCCTGAGCCGGCGGCGGCACCGGAGCAGCGGGGAACCCCGGCGGAGCAGGCGGCGCGGGTGCGGGCGGGACAGAGGGCGGCGCGGGCACCGCGCCCGTCGGCGCAGCGGCAGTCGCCGACGGCATCCCCCCGTTGCCGGCAGGAACCTCCGGCGCCGGACGTCGTACTTCACCGGCACCGGGCAACTGGCGCGCCGCCGCTGTCAGGTCGGCACCGCACACGCCGCAGAAGCGGTCACCCTCTTCGAGCGGCTCTGAGCAGCTCGGGCATGCGGACAGTTGATCAAGCATCGTCACACCCACGTCCTGGGGCGGAATCGGTTGGCCCGTTCCACCAGTTCGATCCTCTCGGTGCCGGACTGCGCGAGCCTGGCGAGCGTCCGGTACGAGCGCTCAAGCCCGTGACGCAGACCCGTCTCGTCCAGCGGGCTGCCCAGCAGCGGCCCCGGCTGTGCGGAGGCGAGCCCTCCTGGCGGAGCCACGGGGTGGGCCCCGTGGCGTCCCGCGAGCACCCAGTCCAGCGCGCTGCCCAGTACCTCGGTGGTCAGCGCTTCCCTTCGCGGGGCGTCGAGTCCGACGTCCCGCAACCACTCGACCTGTTGCGCCGCGGCGTACAGATCGTCGAGCAGCGGCTCTTGCGGTGCGCGTTGCCTGATTCGCGCACGGATCGCGGCGACGCGCGCCGCGGTGTGGTGAACGGAGGCTTCCGGAACCGACTCCAGAACCGCCACCGCACCGTAGCGGTCACCCGCGGCGAGACGTACCCGTGCGAGTCCGAACGCGGCGCTGACGTACGCGCGGTCCGTCGCCCACACCAGGCGGTAGTACTCGGCGGCGTTGTCCAGCTGTCCCAGCATCTCGGCGCACACGGCCAGTGCGAGCTTGGGTGCGGACTCCCCCGGAAAGGCGTCGTAGACCGCGTCGAACGCGAGCGCCGCGGTCTCGCGGTCGCCGGTGACGAGCCCTGCCAGACCGCGGTACCAGATGACCCGCCAGTCGTCCGGATGCCTCGTCTCCAGTTTCGTCAGCGCTTCGGCGGCGGCTGCCCGGTGCTCGGTGGTGTCCAGTTCCAGATGCGCCCGCAGTTCGCGCAGCAGCAGTTCGACGGACGGGCCCGGCGCGGTACGCAGCGCACTGATCAGCTCGGCCGGGGCGGAGGCCGGAAGGCCCGCCAGGAACCCGGCGTTGGGGTCGTTCGAGTCGGCGCGGGGCACGGGCAGCGCCAGGGCTGTGGCACGTGCGAGCAGCGGTGCGAGCCGTACGGCCTCACCCGGGGCCAGCGCTGGGGCCGGGGCGGCCGGGGATCCGGAAGCCGGCGCAGGCAGCGGCTGTTCCGCCCGTCCCGGAAGCCGCACATGGGCGGGCGTGCTTCCCAACGGGCCGTGCCGGCCGGCGGCTTGGCTCTGCTGGGCAAGGGTGGTGGCGGGCGGGGGCGGCCCGGCCGGCGTGCCGGGAGCCGCGGGGAGTGCCTGCACGGGCACGGGCACGCGCTGCGCGGGTACACGGCCCGCTGCGGCTGCGGCTGCATGTGCACCGGGGTGAGCGCCCAGCGCGGAGGTGTCACCGGGCATCCGTTCCAGCAGTTCGGTGTCCGCCACCCGCAGTTCGGACCCGAACAGCGTCGACATCGCGGGCCTTGGACGCTCCGTCTGCAGGGCGACGACCTCACGCAGCACGCCCGTCAGCTGTTCGGACATCTCCGCTGCCGAGGCGAAACGGCGCTGCGGGTCCGGGTCGGTGGCCCGTACGAGGAAGCGGTAGAAGGACTCGTACTGCTGGAGGACTTCGACGTCGTGCGGCTCCGGAAGGCTGTCCACGAAGACGTTCGTGTAGCCCTGGAAGTCGAAGGTGAGCACCGCCAGGGTGCGCGCCACCGTGTAGAGGTCGGAGGCGACCGAGGCGCCCTCTCGCGCGACTTCGGGTGCCTGATAGCCGACGGTCCCGTAGATCGCGCTCTCGAAGTCGTCGGCACGGCGGACGGCGCCCATGTCGATGAGCTTGAGCTGGTCCTCCTGCTGGATGGCGTTGTCGACCTTGAAGTCGCAGTAGAGCAGGTTCCGGCTGTGCAGGTGCCCGAGTGCTTCCAGTGCCTCCAGGCCGTACGCGCACGCCTGCTCGACGGGGACCGGATCCCGCCTCCCGGCAGGCGTACGGCGCCCGTTGGCGATCTCCTTGAGGGACTTCCCGCCGACGTACTCCATGACGATGTAGCCGTCGAGGCTGCCGGTGCGCGGGTCGAGATGCTCGACGAAGTTGTAGATGCGGACGATGTTGGAGTGCTCGATCTCCGCGAGGAAGCGCCGTTCGGAGATCGCCGCCGCCATGGCGTCCTCGTCCCCCGTGTCAAGGAGGCCCTTGAGCACCACCCAGCGGTCGGAGACGGCATGGTCGACGGCCAGATAGATCCAGCCGAGGCCGCCGTGTGCGAGGCAGCCCGCGACCTCGTACTGCCCGTGCACCACATCTCCGGCGCGCAGCTTGGGCACGAAGGAGTAGGGGCGTCCGCACTTGGTGCAGAAGCCCTCTGTACGGCCGGGTCTGTCGCCGCGTGCACGCCCCACCTGCACGCCGCATTCGCCGTTGCTGCAGAACCGCTTGCGCTCCGGTACCTCCGGGGTGTCCAGCACGACGGTGCCCGGATCGGCCTTCGCCACATCGGGTACGGACACCAGCCCCGCCCCGATCCTGCCGCGAGCCGAACCGGCCGCGGACGAGCGGGAGCTGCGTACGGAGACTGCGCGGGCGGTGCTCCGCCCGGACAGCTCCTGGGAGAGCCGCCCGGAGACCGAACGCCGGGAGGACCGCGAGCGTGACGAGACGGAGCGTGCCGAGCCGGCGGACGGTACGGAGGGGAACGACGCACCGGATGACGCACCGCTGCCTCTGGCCGCGCTCGTCAGACCGGTCGGCGCCGCACCGAGCATGCCGCCGGGGGCGACGACGGGCGCCAGCCCGCACGTGTCGCAGTAGAGCTCGCCGCCGCCCATGTCCTCGTACAGGCCCTCACAACCGGGCCGCTGGCACGGCTTGTTGAGGACGGAAGGGCGGTCGGCGGCTGCACCCTTGGTCCCCGGCGTGCCCGGCGTGCCCGGCGTGCCCGGTGTCCCCGCCCCGCTCTGCGCGTCCTGCGCCCCGCTCACGAGTCCGCCATCCCCTCGGCCCGCGCGGGACCGTCCTGCCGCGGTGCCAGTACCTCTTGCGCCGCGTGCTGATAGCGCAGCACCGCGTCCTCCGCCGCCCGCAGATCGCACGGTGCGCTCCACAGCATCCTGCGCGCCACGTCGTACCGCTCGATCAGCATCCGGTCCTCCGCCTTGCCGTGCTGTGCCACCTTCGCCTTGTACGCGTCCAGACGCCCGCGCAGTTCCGCCCGTACGGCAAGTGGCGCCGTCACAGCGGAGAGCTGGGCACGCGCACGGTCCAGTTCGTCCTCCGCCCGCTGCTCCAGGCTCTCCAGCAGCGGCGACAGACGATGCCACTGGGAGTGCCGCCTGAACTCGGCCGCGGCCGACAGCTGTTCGTGCAGGGCGGTCGCGGGGCCGCTGACCGCGGGGACCTCGGAGGCGGCGATCTTCGCCAGCACCTCGCCTCGTGCTTCGCGGGCCTCCGCGAGCGTACGGTCCGCGCGGGAGAGCACGTCGCGCAGCCGCATGAGCCGCTGTTCGGAGTCCTGGCGCACGTTGAGCACGGCGTCGATCTCGCGGCGGACGTCCTCCAGGGCACGCGCCGCACGGTCGTAGCGCGAGGTGTCCGGCCTGCCGCCGCCGGGTGCGCTGCTGCCGCCCGCCGGGACCCAGAACGCGAGCGGGTCGGCGACGACTTCGGCGCGCAGAGCGGTGAGTTCCTCGGTGGTCGCCTCCAGATCGTCGCCGGAGGGATGCTCACCCTGGCGTACGCCCACGGAGTGCGCCAGTGAACGTACGCGCCGCAACTCGGCCGCGAGCAGGTCTATACGGGCAGGCAGCGCCGACCAGACCGAGTCGGCTGCCGCAACCACATCCAGAGCCTGCGCGTACCAGGTGTTCATCCACGCGACGAGCCCGCTCAGCGTCACCTCTTCGGTGAGCTTCGCACCTTCCACCGCGCCCGATCCGGCGTTGAGCGCGCTGCCGGGCACGGTGCGGGGACCGCGCAACAGCTGTGTGAGCTCTGCGAGATCCTCCCGGCTCGGCCAGCGGCGCCGTTCACGCACCTCCTGCGCCTGGGTGAGGGCGGCACTGTAGGTCTCGAAGACGTTCCACAGCTGGGTGATGGCCGACTCGGCCTGCGTCCACCGGTGGGCAGTCGTGCCGCTGAGCTGGGCGCCTTCGAGCAGGCGGCGGCCGGCATGGTCCTGGAGCGCGAGCAAGGACGACTCGACCGCCTCGTGTTCAGCGGCCAGCCGCTCCAGCGCACGGTCGACCTCCTCCCGGCTCATCACCGGCCCGGTGGGTCCCGCGGGCCCCATCGATCACCTCGCTGCTTCTGTCGTGGTCTGCTGTGCTCTGCTCTGCCGAGCTCAGCTGCCTGCTGCCTGCTGCCTGCTTCGATCTGCTCTGCCTGCTGCCCCGTCAGTCCCGGTACTTCGGTTTCGGCGGCGAGGGTTCCTTCCCCTCGTCCGTACCCATGATGTCGTCGGCGAGCCACTTGTCGTACGACGTACGCCACGGGCTGTCGTCTCCGCCGTCGCGGTAGTCGTCCAGCACGTTGTTGACCCTGCGCACCAGATCCTCGTCCTTCAGGTTCATCGCGACCCCGTAGGGCTCGGCTGTCACCGGTTCGCCGATGAGTTCGACGGACGGGTCCTGTGCGGCCTGCCCGGCTCCCAGGGCACTGTCGGTAAGGACGGCGTCAGCCTGGCCGAGCTGCAGCCGTACGAGGCAGTCCAGTTGGTTGGCGACTTCGACGGGTTCGGCGCCCAGTCGCCGGTACTCACCGCTCTTCATCAGCGTCTGCGCAGTCGAACCCTTCGCGAAGCACAGCCGTTTGCCCCGCATGCTCGCGTCGAACCCCTCGACTCCCCCGTCGTCGTCCTTCGGTACGAGCAGTTGCTGCCCCGCCTCGAAGTAGGCGGTGGAGAAGGCGACTTCCTTGATCCGCTTGCAGTTGACGGTCATGGTGCGCACGACCATGTCGACATCCCGGTTCTTTATCGCGGGGATGCGCTCATCGGTCGGAATGGTCTTGTACGTGATCTCCGGGTCGTCCCCGAGCAGGTCCTCCGCGACGGCACGGACCAGGTCGATGTCGAAGCCGTCGATCTTGCCGGTGGCGGGATCGCGGAAGCCCCACAGATAGCTGTTCTGGTCTACGCCGACGACCAGCCGGTCCCGCTCCTTGATGCGCTCGACGGCGGGACCGGACTTGGAGGACGGCTTGAGACTCCGTGCCGGGTTCTCCCCGTCCTCGCAGCTCTCGGGTTCAGGGTCGGCTGCCGGTCCGACTGCCCGGTGCTGCACAGCAGTTGAGCCCGTGCCGCTGCCCGTGCCGTGCGCAGGCGTACCACTGTCCTGGCCACTGTCCGTACCGGTCACGGACAGCATGGTCGAGACCAGCACCGCAACG
>DATMEI010000401.1:0-4795 GCA_035556995.1 Streptomyces sp. | reverse complement strand
GATGCGTCCCAACCCCTCCGCCGCCCCGGTCTGCAAGGTGCGGCTGCGCTACGCCAAGCGTGGAAAGCTGCGGTTCACCTCGCACCGCGACGTCGCCAGAGCCTTCGAGCGGGCGTTACGACGGGCCGGTCTCCCGATGGCCTACTCGCAGGGATACAGCCCGCATCCGAAGGTCTCCTGGGTGGGTGCGGCCCCCACCGGGGCGGCCAGTGAGGCGGAATACGTGGAGGTCCAGCTCGTTGACCATGTCGATCCTGAGCTGGTCCGCGCCCAGCTGGACACGGCTTTGCCCGAGGGGCTCGCCGTGCTCGAAGGGGTCCTGGCCGGTCCCGGCGGGCTTGCCGAGCGGATCGAGGCCAGTAGATGGCGCATCGAGGTCCGCGGGTGGGGCGGTGAGCAGCTACGGCGGAGCACCCAGGCGCTGCTCGCCGTCCCAGAACTGCTGGTCGAACGCATCACTAAGGACGGACGGCGATCGCTGGATGCGCGGGCGGCGATCGCCTCGCTGGACGTCGAGGATTTCCCCATCCTGCCGCCTGCGCCCGATCAGTTCACTACGTATGGGATACTGGTGGCGGTCGTACGGCAGGTCAGCCCTGCGGTCCGACCCGACGATGTGCTGAGCGCGCTCGGCGTCGTCGCCGGACTCCCGCCGCCGGTGCCCGCGAAAGCGATCCGGATGGCGCAAGGTCGGCTCGACGACGACGGGGATCTCGTTGATCCGCTCGCCGCGGACCGGGCATACGCCCGGACGGTTGTGGTGGGGTGCAATGGCGGGCCGGGTCAGCACGATGTCGCGGGACACGCCGGTTGACCGCTCCGGACCGCGGAACTGCCGGTGGAAGACAGGATTGCCGTCGCCGGGCTCGGCGGCGGATGACGCAGAGGGGCCCCTGCGCGGCCGCGTCCCACATGGGGGACGCGCCCGGGGGCTGAAGGAGCTGAATGGCGAACATGACAACCCCCGCTGGAAGCATCGGCGGGCGGACAAGCACATCCACGACGGCCTCGCCCGGCGGGGCTGAGCTGGCCGCTTCCCTGCCGGACCGGCTGCGCGTGCACGCCTTGGCCAAGTTGCTCACGGTGAGCAGCAAGGAAGTCATGGCTGCACTGACTGAGCTCGGCATCGCGATACGCAGCCCGCAGTCCAGCATCGACCGGGAGACCGCGTTGCGGGCGATGCAGGTGCTGCTGCCGGATCCCGAGCCTGACGCTGTGGAGACCGAGCAGATCGACCTGCGAGTCGGCGAGGTGGAAGACCTGGGTGCACCGGGGGTGCCCCTGGCGCCGGTGTTCAACTCGGCGGCCCCGGTGTTCCTGCCGCCGGCCTCGACGTCGGCGGTCGCCGAGGAGCCCGAGGACGAGAACGAGGACGAGCAGGGCGAGGCGGAGGCCGATGGGGCCAGCCGGCGCCGACGTCGGCGTGGCCGGCGGGGCCGTGGCCGGGGCAAGACCAGCGAGGACACCGAGGACGGCTCGATCGAGCAAGACGACAACGGCGAGCAGGACGGTGGCGACTCCTCGGATCAGCAGGACGAGGACCGCGCGGCTGAGGAGTCCGGCGAGGGCGGGGGTAGGCGGCGGCGCCGCCGCAGACGCCGTCGGGACGGTGCCGACGATGAAGCCAGTGCCCTCGAGGACGATCCGCCAGACACCGTCGTCCATGTCCGAGAGACCACGGACCGGCCCGAGGACGAGGTGCAGGCAGTCCGTGGCTCCACCCGTCTGGAGGCCAAGAGGCAGCGCAGGCGGGACGGCCGGGAGGCCGGCCGGCGGCGGGCCCCGATCCTGTCCGAATCGGAGTTCCTCACCCGGCGCGAGGCCGTCGAGCGCACCATGGTCGTGCGTGAGCACCCCGAGCGCACCCAGATCGGGGTGCTCGAGGACGACATCCTCGTGGAGCACTTCGTCACTGCGTCGGGCTCTGGATCGCTGGTCGGCAACGTCTATCTCGGCAGGGTGCAGAACGTGCTGCCTTCGATGGAGGCCGCGTTCGTGGACATCGGACGGGGTCGCAACGCGGTGCTCTACGCCGGCGAGGTGGACTGGGACGCCGCCGGGCTCGAAGGCAAGGCACGTCGCATCGAGCAGGCCCTATCCAGCGGCGACAGCGTTCTCGTGCAGGTCACGAAGGAGCCGGTGGGTCATAAGGGCGCCCGGCTGACCACCCAGATCAGCTTGCCTGGCCGGTTCCTGGTGTACGTGCCGGGCGGTCGGGCCACCGGGATCAGCCGCAAGCTGCCCGATACCGAGCGCAAGCGCCTCAAGGAGGTGCTCAAGCGGATCGTCCCCGAGGATGCTGGCGTGATCATCCGTACCGCCTCGGAAGGGGTCAGTGAGGAGGAACTGGCTCGCGATGTCCGTCGGTTGCAAGCTCAATGGGAGGTTATCCAGAACAGGTGTGGTGCCTCCGCGGACAGTTCCGGCGGCAAGGTCAAAGCACCGGAGCTGCTTTACGAGGAGCCCGACCTGCTGGTGAAGGTGGTGCGGGATCTGTTCACCGAGGACTTCCGCGAACTCGTCGTCCAGGGCGACGGCGCCTGGGACACCGTGGAGGGCTACGTCAAGCATGTGGCTCCGGACCTGATGACAAGGGTGCGCCGGCATACCGGTGCCGGCGACGTATTCGTCGAGTTCCGGATCGACGAGCAGATCACCAAGGCGCTGGACCGCAAGGTGTGGCTGCCCTCCGGTGGCTACCTGATCATCGACCGCACCGAGGCGATGGCCGTGATCGACGTCAACACCGGCAAGTTCACCGGGTCGGGCGGCAACCTCGAGGAGACCGTCACCCGCAACAACCTCGAAGCCGCCGAGGAGATCATCCGGCAGCTCCGGCTGCGGGACATCGGCGGGATCATCGTGATCGACTTCATCGACATGGTGCTCGAGTCGAACCGCGACCTCGTGCTACGCCGGCTGACCGAATGCCTAGGCCGGGATCGCACCCGTCACCAGGTTGCCGAGGTCACCTCGCTGGGGCTGGTCCAGATGACCAGAAAGAAGGTCGGCACCGGGCTGCTGGAGGCGTATTCCACCAGCTGCGAACACTGCAAGGGCCGCGGCGTGCTGGTGTCCGCGGAGCCGGTGAACGTCCGAAGCCAGGTGGTTCCAGCGCCGGCCGGGCAGGTGCCCAAGGCCAAGGACTCCGGTGGTGTGAACGGACGTCGCGCGCGGTCCCGTGGACGTGGATCGGGAGGCGATCCTGCGACATCGGAACAGGCAAGCGCCGAGGCCCTGGCCGCTGGCGAGATCGCACCGCCGGATTCGTCTGAGCCCACGTCGGGGGCTGCCGCCAGTAGCACCCCCGTGGCGGCTCCCTTGGTGGCCGATGCTCCGGAGGTGGCTGGACAGCCTGCCGCGCGCACGGTGACGCGGCGCCGCCGCGCTGCCTCGCGGCCTGCCGGACCGCCCGCCTCAGATCTACCGGAGGGTGCCGACCCGGCCGTCCCGGTCCTGCGCAGTAATGCACGTGAGGTGAGCACCCCGGTTTGACCGGGCTGGATGGCGGGCCGTACCCTCATTGACGGCCCGCCTGATCGGCGGGCCTAGGTTTGTTCGCTTGGCTGTGCACACAGCTCTGTGCACACAGCGTCGGCCGACACAGCATCAGTCCGATTCAGTCGAACAGCAGGAGCCTCACTCGATGTACGCGATCGTGAAGACCGGCGGCAAGCAGTACAAAGTGGCCGTCGGGGACGTCGTCGAGGTGGAGAAGCTCGAGGGCGAGCCCGGGACCGAGGTCAGCTTCCCCGCCGTGCTGCTCGTGGACGGCTCTGAGGTGACCACCGACGTCACTGCCCTTGGCGCAGCCTCGGTCCGGGCAAAGGTCGTCGCACAGACCAAGGGCCCCAAGATCCGGATCCACAAGTTCAAGAACAAGACCGGCTACCACAAGCGCCAGGGTCACCGCCAGCAGCTGACCCGCGTCGAGGTCACCGGCATCTCCCCATAATCCTTGAAGCCCAATAACCCTTGAAGCACAGTGACCTTGTGAAGCGCAGTGACCTTGGGAGGTTGTGAGCACCGATGGCACATAAGAAGGGCGCATCCAGCTCCCGGAACGGCCGTGACTCCAACGCCCAGCGGCTTGGGGTGAAGCGGTTCGGCGGACAGAAGGTCAACGCAGGTGAGATCCTCATCCGCCAGCGGGGCACCAAGTTCCACCCGGGCGCGCACGTCGGCCGCGGCGGCGACGACACCCTGTTCGCACTCGAGGCGGGTTCGGTGCAGTTCAGCATGAAGCGTGGGCGCAAGATGGTCAACATCGTCCCGGCCGAAGCCTGAGCCGGCCTACACAGCGAGCATCCCCACGAGGGGCGGGACCGGCGAGATGACCGGCCCGCCCCTCGTCGGCGTTGCAGCACCGAGGGAATTGAGGAGGAGCTGAGGTGTCCCGGTTCGTGGACCGTGCGGTGATTCACGTCGCCGCGGGCGACGGCGGTCACGGCTGCGCCTCGGTGCACCGGGAGAAGTTCAAGCCCCTGGGGGGACCCGACGGGGGCAATGGTGGGCGCGGCGGCGATGTGGTGCTGGAGGTGGATCCCGGCGTGCACACCCTGCTCGACTTTCACTACCGCTCCCAGGCAAGGGCCTCCAGCGGCAAGCAGGGACAGGGCGGCAACCGCAACGGCGCGGTGGGGGAGGACCTCGTGCTGCGGGTACCGGACGGCACCGTGGTGCTCACCCCCGAGGGCGAGGTGCTGGTCGACCTCGTGGGCGCCGGAACCCGGTTCGTCGCCGCGGCCGGTGGGCCCGGTGGGCTGGGCAACGCAGCGCTGGCCTCCCGAGCCCG
>DATMEI010000400.1:0-9686 GCA_035556995.1 Streptomyces sp. | reverse complement strand
GGACCCCGTGCGGTTCCTGGGCAACCGCTCCTCGGGGAAGCAGGGTTACGCGCTGGCGCGTACGGCCGTGGCGCGCGGCGCCCGCGTCACCCTGGTCGCGGCGAACACCGAGCTTCCGGCGCCGGCGGGTGTGGACGTGATTCCGGTGGGGACGGCCGTTCAGCTGCGGGAGGCGGTGGTCAAGGCCGCCGCGGACGCGGACGCGGTCGTGATGGCGGCGGCCGTCGCGGACTTCCGGCCGGCCGTGTACGCCGAGGGCAAGATCAAGAAGCGGAACGGTGCCGAACCGGATCCGCTCGCGCTCGTCCGCAACCCCGACATTCTGGCCGAGCTGTCGACGGACAGGGCCCGCGCGGGACAGATCGTCGTCGGCTTCGCCGCAGAGACGGACGACGTACTGGCCAACGGCCGGGCCAAGCTGGCCCGTAAGCGCTGTGACCTGCTGGTCGTCAACGAGGTGGGGGAGCGCAAGACCTTCGGGGCGGAGGAGAGCGAGGCGGTCGTACTCGGTTCGGACGGGAGTGAGACGGCTGTCCCGCACGGGCCGAAAGAAGTGCTTTCGGACAAGGTCTGGGACCTGGTGGCCCTGCGCTTCCCCTGAGCGGCACGCAGTGCCGTGAGCCGAGCGGAATCACTGCTTCCGGGGAATCCGCTATATGCGGAATGGTGAGAGATGACGCACTCTCCGGAAGCTCGTCAAGTTCGCGCTGGAAGTGCTGGTGAGGGAGCTTGCGCAGGTCATGGCTGTATCGAAGTTCGAGACTACGTGATTGGATACGGCCGTAGATGGATAAACTGGCGGCGACCGTGCTTGGGCGCAGCCCCCGACCGGTCGCCCATTGAAGAGCCAGCAGCCGCTGCAACCCCAGGGAGCGATGTGTCATCCCGCCGTCTGTTCACCTCGGAATCTGTAACCGAGGGTCACCCTGACAAGATCGCTGATCAGGTCAGCGACACCATTCTCGACGCGCTGCTCAAGGAGGACCCGCACTCGCGGGTCGCGGTCGAGACCCTGATCACCACCGGCTTGGTGCACGTGGCCGGTGAAGTGACCACCAAGGCCTACGCGCCGATCTCCTCGCTCGTGCGCAACAAGATCCTCGACATCGGATACGACTCGTCCAAGAAGGGCTTCGACGGCGCCTCCTGCGGCGTCTCCGAGTCCATCGGCGCGCAGTCCCCGGACATCGCGCAGGGCGTCGACACCGCGTACGAGAACCGCGTCGAAGGCGACGAGGACGAACTCGACAAGCAGGGCGCGGGCGACCAGGGCCTGATGTTCGGCTACGCCTGCGACGAGACCGCCGAGTACATGCCGCTGCCGGTCCAGCTGGCGCACCGGCTCTCCGAGCGCCTGTCCGAGGTCCGTAAGAACGGCACCATCCCTTACCTGCGCCCGGACGGTAAGACGCAGGTCACCATCGAGTACGACGGCGACAAGGCCGTCCGTCTCGACACCGTCGTGGTCTCCTCGCAGCACGCTGCGGACATCGACCTCGACTCGCTGCTCGCCCCCGACATCCGCGAGTACGTCGTGGAGCCGGAGCTCAAGCGTCTCGTCGATGACGGCGTGAAGCTGGACACCGGCGGCTACAAGCTGCTGGTCAACCCCACCGGCCGCTTCGAGATCGGCGGTCCGATGGGCGACGCTGGTCTGACCGGTCGCAAGATCATCGTCGACACCTACGGCGGCATGGCCCGCCACGGCGGCGGTGCCTTCTCCGGCAAGGACCCCTCCAAGGTCGACCGCTCGGCGGCGTACGCGATGCGCTGGGTCGCCAAGAACGTCGTCGCGGCGCAGCTCGCCACCCGCTGCGAGGTCCAGGTCGCTTACGCGATCGGCAAGGCCGAGCCGGTGGGTGTGTTCGTCGAGACCTTCGGCACCGCCAGCATCGACGTCGAGAAGATCGAGCAGGCGATCAGCGAGGTCTTCGACCTCCGTCCCGCCGCGATCATCCGCGACCTCGACCTGCTCCGGCCGATCTACGCCCAGACCGCGGCCTACGGCCACTTCGGGCGCGAACTGCCGGACTTCACCTGGGAGCGCACCGACCGGGTGGACGCGCTGCGCAAGGCGGCAGGGCTCTAGCCCGAACTCCCGCTCGTCGCCGGGCGCTTGACGCGTCCGGCCTCGCAGGCCCGGTCACCCCGCAGAAAGTGGGGGGTGGCCGGGCCTGACGTGTCGGTGGGGCTGTTCGGCAGGCCTGGCGAACGGGTCCGCCCCCTGTCTTCTGTGGACGGGCGCCGGTGTCCGTGGCGTCTGCTAAGACTGAAAGCTGTGAGCAGCGACAACGGGCAGCCGGAGCCCTCGACAGGCGAAGCGCGGGAAGCGCCCGAGCAGCTTGCCCTGCTGCGGGAGACCGTGCGGCAGCGCAAGCCGCCCAAGGCGAGGCCCCGTACGTGGCGTGGGGCGGCGCACGCCGAGGAGCTGCCCGTGGCGCGGGTCCTGGTGGACAAGGGGCTCGTCCACCTCGACCGGTATTTCGACTACGCCGTGCCCGCCGCCATGGACGAGGAAGCCCAGCCCGGCGTCCGGGTGCGGGTGCGCTTCGGTGCGGGGGAGAAGGAGGGCCGGCGCGAAGGCGGGCGGCTGATCAACGGGTTCATCGTGGAGCGGGTCGCGCAGAGCGACTACCCGGGAGCGCTGGCCCCCCTCGCGCAGGTGCTCTCCCCGGAGCGGGTTCTCACGCCTTCGCTGCTGCGGCTGTGCCGTGCTGTCGCCGACCGGTACGCGGGGTCTCTCGCGGACGTCGTGCAGCTCGCTGTGCCGCCCCGGATGGCCCGCGCCGAGAAGCGCGCCTCGCCGCCGGCGCAGCCGCCGCCTTCGCCGCCCGGCCCGTGCAGCTGGGAGCGGTACGGGGGAGGGCCCGGCTATCTGCGTGCGCTGGCCGAGGGCGGCACCCCCCGTGCCGTATGGACAGCGCTGCCGGGGCCGCAGTGGCCCGAGGAGCTGGCGCGGGCCCTGGCAGCCGCTCTCGCCTCCGGGAGGGGCGCGTTGGCGGTGCTGCCCGACGGGCGCGCGGCGGCACGGGTCGATGAGGCGCTGACGGCGCTGATCGGCGACGGAGGGCACGTACTGCTGACTGCCGAGTCCGGCCCGGAGCAGCGCTACGCGCGCTGGCTCGCCGTGAGCCGGGGCTCGGTGCGTGCGGTGGTGGGGACGCGGGCAGCGATGTTCGCGCCCGTTCACGAACTCGGGCTCGCCGTGCTGTGGGACGACGGGGACGCAGCTCACAGCGACGACCACGCGCCGCAGCCGCACGCCCGTGAGGTGCTTCTCCAGCGTGCCGTCACCGAGCAGGCGGGTTTTCTGCTCGGCGGGCACGGCTGCACAGTCGAGGCCGCGCAGCTGGTCGAGACCGGCTGGGCACGGCCGTTGACCCCGTCGCGCGAGACCGTACGGGAGGCGGCGCCGCTGATCCGTACGGTCGGTGACCTCGATGAGGCTCGTGACGCGGCAGCCCGCACAGCGCGGCTGCCCAGCCTCGCCTGGCAGACGGCCCGTGACGCGCTGC
This sequence comes from Streptomyces sp., assembly GCA_035556995.1. Taxonomy (GTDB): domain Bacteria; phylum Actinomycetota; class Actinomycetes; order Streptomycetales; family Streptomycetaceae; genus Streptomyces. The sequence goes on along the minus strand of DATMEI010000400.1, from coordinate 6,171 downwards.
AGCGCGGCCCCGTGCTGGTTCAGGTTCCGCGGCGCGGCTACGTGCCGCGGCTGGCGTGCGAGCGGTGCCGGGCGCCCGCGCGCTGTGCGGAATGCTCGGGACCGCTGGAGGCCACGGACGGGGGCGGGACCCCGAAGTGCGGCTGGTGCGCGCGTACGGCACCGGACTGGCATTGCCCCGACTGCGGCGGCACACGGCTGCGGGGGCAGGTCTTCGGTGCGCGCCGTACCGCGGAGGAACTGGGGCGTGCCTTCCCGGCGGTGCCGGTGCGTACCTCCGGGCGCGACCACGTACTGGAGAGAGTCCCGGACTCACCGGCGCTCATCGTGTCCACGCCCGGCGCGGAACCTCCCGCCGACGGCCCCGGCTATGCGGCGGCCCTGCTGCTGGACGGATGGGCGCTGCTCGGGCGGCCCGATCTGCGGGCGGGGGAGGAGGCGTTGCGCCGGTGGCTGGCGGCGGCGGCGCTGGTACGGCCGCAGGGCGAGGACGGAAGTGTGCTGATCGTCGCGGAGCCCACGATGCGGCCGGTGCAGGCGCTGGTGCGCTGGGACCCTTCCGGGTTCGCGCTGCGAGAGCTTTCGGAACGTGCCGACCTGGGTTTTCCTCCAGTGTCGCGGATGGCGGCGGTCAGCGGACGGGCCGAGGCCGTGACCGAGCTGCTGGCGCAGGCTGAACTCCCTGCGGACGCCGAGGTGTTGGGGCCGGTGGGACTGCCGGTCATCGAGCCCGGACGGCCACGGAGGACGGGCGATCCGCCGGTGGGGGAGCGATGGGTGCGAGCCCTGGTGCGCGTGCCCCCCGGTTCGGGGGCGGCGATGGCGGCGGCGCTGAAGACGGCCCACGCGGCGCGGCTGGCGCGGCGCGAGGGGAGCCCCGTGCAGATCAGGGTGGACCCACCCGACATCGGCTGACCCGGCATCGGCTGGGGCACCTGCCACGCCGCGGTGCCCGCCGAGAACCCTCCGCCAGCCGCCCGGCAGGCAGCGGCCGGACGTCACCGGAGGAGCGTCTGCGGGCAGCACACCGCCCGGTGGCGTGCGGCGCGCACCGGGCGGTGTGGGACAACGGCCGAGGAGGAGTCAGCCGTTGCGAGGGCCGGGGAATGCCCCCGGTCTGTGTTCACGGGTGGGCTGCCCGGGCACCGGCCGGGACGGCGGCATCCCGGACCCGGGGGCGGCGCTGGGCCGGGGGGAGCCTGCGGGGGAGGGGACGGCAGCCGCAGGCAGCGCGTGCCCGCCGGAAGCCGGCCCCGCAGCAGCGGGAAGGGCCGGTGGCAGGACCGGTGCCGAATCGGGTGCCATGTCGGCGGACTGCTCGCCGGCGTCGGTCAGTTCACGTGAAGCGTTGCGCCGCGATCCGTAACGGCGGTGCACCGCCTGCTTGGTGACACCGAGCGCCGATCCCACCGCGTCCCAGGAGAAGCCCAGCGACCGGTCGAAGTCCACCGCTGCGGTGACCAGCGTCTCCACGCTGTCCCGCAATTCCTGTGCGAGCCGCACAGTTGGAGCGGGGGCACGTCCGTAGACGACGAAGCCCGCGGAGGGGGCGGAGCGTCGCGGGCGGTAGACGTTGCCCAGTTGGGCGGTGAGGGTACGCAGCGCGTCCACCTGGCGGCGGACCCGCTCGATGTCCCGCACCAGAAGGTGCAGGCTGGCCCTCGCCTGGGCGTCGTGGGTTGCGTGGTCGGCCATGAAAAAGCCTCTCGAACCGTCGTGCAGAGGATAGGAGCCGCGAACGGCTCGTTTCGGTCAATCTGACTTGACCAACGCGATAGTTGTGGCTGGGTCACGCCCTGGGGGGCGTGGGTGAGGGGGCCGGGGTTGCGCCACCGTCCGTACGCCCCCTCGGGCGGCGCAATGTGACGGGGAGTGGGGCCCGTAGACTGGCGCGTCGTCCGCGACCGCGGGGCTCCGCGGCGCCGTCGTTCTGTGAGAGGTGGTTCCCCACCGATGAAGCTCGTCTTCGCCGGCACCCCCGAGGTCGCCGTCCCGGCGCTCGACGCACTGGTCGCCTCCGAGCGGCACGAGGTGGCGGCGGTGGTCACGCGCCCGGACGCCCGCGCCGGACGCGGACGGCAGCTCGTGCCCAGCCCGGTCGCGAAGAGGGCCGAGGAGGAGGGCATCGAGGTCCTCAAACCGGCGCGGCCACGGGACGAGGACTTCCTCGCCCGGCTCCGCGAGATCGCCCCCGACTGCTGCCCCGTCGTCGCCTACGGCGCGCTGCTGCCCCGGGCCGCCCTCGACGTACCGGCGAACGGCTGGGTCAACCTCCACTTCTCCCTGCTGCCCGCCTGGCGCGGTGCCGCGCCCGTACAGCACGCGCTGCTCGCGGGGGACGAGGTCACCGGCGCCAGTACCTTCCTCATCGAGGAGGGCCTGGACTCAGGACCGGTCTACGGAGTGATCACCGAGAAGGTCCGGCCCTCCGACACCAGCGGCGACCTGCTCACGCGGCTCGCGTTCGCGGGCGCGGGACTGCTGGGCGCCACGATGGACGGCATCGAGGACGGCACACTGCACGCCGTACCGCAGCCCGAGGAAGGCATCTCGCTGGCGCCCAAACTCAGCGTCGAGGACGCGCGGATCGACTGGGCTGCGCCCGCCTTGCGGGTGGACCGCCTCGTGCGCGGATGTACGCCCGCTCCCGGCGCCTGGACGGTCTTCCGCGGGGAGCGGCTGAAAGTACGGTCGCTGACGCCGCAGCCCGACCAGCCCCTGCCCGAAGGCGCTGAACTCGCCCCCGGTGAGCTGCTGGCGGGCAAGAACTCCGTGTGGGCGGGCACCGGTTCGCACGCGGTGGAGCTGAAGTGGGTGCAGCCGCAGGGCAAGAAGCCGATGGCGGCAGCCGACTGGGCACGCGGGGTGCGCGTGGGCGAAGGCGAGCGGCTGGGGGTCTGACGGCCTCGCCGCCGGCCGGGTCCGAAGGCCCGTCCCCGGCAGGGGACCGACCGCCTCGCTCCCGTGCTCCGGGCGTACGCTGAGGGGACACCTCGTCATCACAGCCCCGGAGCACCTTTTCCCGTGAGCAACCGGCCACGCCGTCCCGCAAAGCCCTACCGCCGCCCCCGCAAGGACCCCGTCCGCATCCTCGCCTTCGAGGCGCTGCGGGCGGTCGACGAACGCGACGCGTACGCCAACCTCGTCCTGCCGCCTCTGCTGCGAAAGGCCCGCGACAAGGGGGACTTCGACTCCCGGGACGCGGCCCTGGCCACCGAGCTGGTCTACGGCACGCTGCGATGGCAGGGAACCTACGACGCGATCATCGCCGAGTGCGTCGACCGGCCGCTCCGCGAGGTGGATCCGCCCGTACTGGACGTGCTCGCGCTCGGCGCACACCAGCTCCTGGGCACCCGCATCCCCACCCACGCCGGGGTCAGCGCCACCGTCGAACTGGCACGGGTGGTGCTGGGAGACGGACGTGCCAAGTTCGTCAACGCCGTGCTCCGCAAGATCGCCGTCGAGGATCTGGACCGCTGGCTGGACCGGGTCGCCCCGCCCTACGACGAGGACCCCGAGCGGAACCTGGGCATCCGTCACGCACATCCGCGATGGATCGTCTCCGCGCTCTGGGATGCCCTGGGCGGCGGGAGCAGCGGCATGGAGGAGCTGCTCGCCGCGGACAACGAAAGGCCCGAAGTCACCCTCGTCGCCCGTCCGGGACGCTCCACTCCCGAGGAACTGCTCACCGGCGACGCCGTGCCGGGACGCTGGTCGCCCTACGCCGTCCGGCTCGCCGAGGGCGGAGAGCCCGGCGCGATCGACGCGGTCCGCGAGGGGCGGGCCGGCGTGCAGGACGAGGGCAGCCAGCTGGTCGCCCTCGCCCTCGCCGACGCACCACTCGCACCGCGCGACGAGAAGGACGGTGACGGGACGGCGGTACGTGACGAGCGGTGGCTGGACGGCTGCGCCGGCCCCGGAGGCAAGGCCGCACTGCTCGCCGCCCTGGCCGCGCAGCGCGGCGCCGTTCTCCTCGCCGCCGAGAAGCAGCCGCACCGTGCCGGGCTCGTCGCCCGCTCCCTGGAGGGCAACCCCGGACCGTACGGGGTGATCACCGCGGATGCGACCCGTCCCGCGTGGCTGCCGGGCACCTTCGACCGCGTCATGGTCGACGTTCCCTGCACGGGGCTGGGTGCCCTGCGCCGCCGTCCCGAATCGCGCTGGCGGCGCGGCCCGGAGGACGTCGCGGGATTCGCACCCCTGCAGCGGGATCTGCTCCGGCAGGCCCTGAACTCGGTACGCGTCGGCGGTGTCGTCGGGTATGCGACCTGCTCCCCGCATCCGGCCGAGACCCGCGCCGTCGTCGACGACCTGATCAAGGAGACCGGGGCCGAACTGCTCGACGCACGCCCTCTGTTGCCGGACATGCCCTCGCTGGGCGAAGGCCCCGACGTGCAGCTGTGGCCGCATCTGCACGGCACCGACGCGATGTACCTGGCGCTGCTGCGCCGCACGTCCGGCTGACAACGGGCGCTCATCGACTGCAAGAGCCGCATGCAGCTCACAGCCTGGAACCCCTCGAGGGGCGATGAGGACGCCGAGGGCGCTGCGGGGCAGACTTTTCAGGAGACGTTCAGACGCTCAGCGCGGGGACCGTGGAGCGAAGTCGTGGACGTAGCCGGGGTAGGGGTCGTCGCCGACTTCGGCGAGGCGGGCACCGATACCTCGTGCGGCCGCAAGCACGGGCGGAGCCAGCCGGTCTAGCTCCAGCAGGTTCGAGCGGACCACCACCCCGACGGCTGCGACGGGCTCATCGTCCACAAGTACCGGGCTCGCGACCGAGCAGCTGCCCAGCGTCATCTCCTCGCGCGTGGTGGCGAACCCGCGGTGCCGCGTGCGCTGCAGGTCGCGCCGTAGCCGGCCTGTTTCGCGGATCGAGTACCTGGTCGGGCGGCTCAGCGGCCGACTGAGGTGGTCGTCGAGGTCGGTGGACGATGCCCATGCGAGCAGTGCCTTGCCGACGCCGGTTGTATGCAGCGGCAGCCGTCCGCCGGTGCGGGAGATGATCGATACCGACCGGTGACCGGTGAGCTTCTCCACGTACAGCGCCTTGTCGCGGTCGCGCACGGCGAGGTGGACGTTCTCCCGGGTGGCCTCGTACAGCTCCTGCATGAAGGGCATGGCGACGTCGCGCAGCCGAGTGTGCAGACCACTCAGCAGTCCGAGCTCCAACAGACGGAGTCCCACCCGGTACTTGCCGTCGTCCTCCCGCTCCAGGCCACGCCAGCGGGTCAGCTCGCCGACGAGCCTGTGGGTGGTCGGCAGGCTCAGGTCCGCTCGCCGGGCGAGGTCGGAGAGGGTCAGCCGCGGGTGCTCGAAGTCGAACGCGTCGAGGATCGCCAGCATGCGTGAAGCCACGCCTCGGCCCGGCTGACTGTTGTTTCCGGACATGTGCTTTCCGCTCAGTGAAAGACAGTGCTGTGCGTGGAGTGTGCCACGCACCACGATGTCGGTCACCCCGACAAGGAGAAACACCATGTCGTCAACGTCCCCGAGGTTCTCGGCGTCCGCCTCCGGCACCAAAGCGCCACGCGCCGCCCAGGGCGGCTTCTGGCCGGTTCTGCTCTGCTGGCTCGCGGTCGCGCTCGACGGGTTCGACCTGGTCGTGCTCGGCGCCGTCATTCCCACACTGACCAAGACCCAGGCACTCGGCTTCGACCCCGGGTCGCTCACGACCGCGGCCACGGTCGGGCTGGTCGGGGTCGGCATCGGCGCGGTCGCGATCGGCCCGCTCACTGACCGGTTCGGCCGCCGCGCCACTCTGATGACCTGCATCGCGGTCTTCTCGGTACTGACCCTCGCGATCGCGTGGGCCCCGGACATCGCCACATTCGTGGCACTGCGTTTCCTCAGCGGACTGGGCCTGGGCGCCTGCCTGCCGACCGCTCTGGCGTACATGACCGAGTACGCACGACCGGGGCGCCGCGGCTCCGCCGTCACACAGATGATGACCGGCTACCACGTGGGCGCAGTCCTCACGGCAGTGCTGGCGATCGTGCTGGTCCCCGAGTTCGGCTGGGAGGCGATGTTCGTCTTCGGCGGCGTGGCCGGGCTGCTGACGCTGCCGGTGATGTGGGCCAAGCTGCCGGAGTCGCAGGCGTTCCTCGAGGCGCGCGGCAAGACCGTCTCCGCGGCTGAGCAGCCGGTACGCCCCTCTGCCCTCCTGCGCGGC
>DATMEI010000399.1:0-2444 GCA_035556995.1 Streptomyces sp. | reverse complement strand
ATCCTCAGAAGCATCGGCGGGACTGGCAGCAGGTGCATCCTCAGAAGCATCGGCGGCGGTCCCCGCGAAGTCATCAGCGGGAGCGTCCGCGGAGTCATCGGCGGGAACGTCCGCGGAACCGTCCGCAGAGCCACCGTCGGGAGTCCCCGCGGAATCATCCGCGGAACTGTTCGCGGAATCATCCGCAGAACTCTCCGCAGGGCCGGGACCGGAAACCGGATCGGGCCGGCTTCCCCCGCCCTCACCCTCGCTCTTCGGCTCGTCGCTCATGTCTTCCGGGACCCCTCGTCCAAAGTCGGGCGATTCATCTCGTACGCCCCATAAAGCACTTCTTCCTCGATCACGCTGTTCACCGGGGGTCAGCCGTACATGGGGTGCGGCCCCGTCACTGTACGTGCCGTCACCGGCGACCGTGCACGCGAATAATCCTTGGCTGCCCGCTCAAGCGGTGAGCTAGGCTCCCTCGTTTCGTAATCGTGAGGAAGCACTACTGGTGAAGACGGAGAAAGGCTTCAAAAGGATGCGCTTCCACGGCGTCTATTTCGCTGTGGCGGCAGGCAGTTTCAGGAGATATGCCACCTACCGGATCGCCACCGCTGCCGGTGTCTTCACCAACACCGTCTTCGGATTCGTTCTCGCCTACACCTTCATCGCCCTGTGGAGTGAGCGGCCTCACCTCGGCGGCTACGACCAGGCCCAGGCCCTGACCTTCGTCTGGACGGGGCAGGCGATCCTCGCCGCGGCGGCGCTCCTGGGCGGCGGCTTCCAGGAGGAACTACAGGAACGTATCCGTACGGGGGACGTGGTCGTCGATCTCTACCGGCCTGTCGATCTTCAACTGTGGTGGCTGTCGGCCGATCTGGGCCGGGCCGCCTTCCACTTGCTGGGCCGCGGCGTCGCACCCATGGTCGTGGGCGGCCTCGTCTTCGAACTGTTCCTGCCCACCTCGCCGTTGGCGTGGCTGGCCTTTCTGACGTCGGTCCTGCTCGGCGTCCTCACGGGGTTCGGGCTGCGCTATCTCTTCACGCTCAGTGCCTTCTGGCTGCTCGACGGTTCGGGAGTGAACATGCTCAGCAACCTGCTGAGCATGTTCTTCTCCGGGATGCTGCTGCCTCTCACCGTCTTCCCCGGCACCTTCGGCGAGATCGCGCGCCTGCTGCCCTGGGCGGCGACCCTGCAGGTTCCCGCGGATGTGCTGCTGGGCGAGTACGAGGGGACGCAACTGCTCGCGGCCTTCGGCTTCCAGGCGATGTGGGCTGTCGTGCTGCTGGCGGCGGGCCGTGCGCTGCAGTCGCTGGCCACCAGGAAGGTGGTGGTCCAGGGTGGTTGAGGCACCGCTTCCGGAGGGCGTACGGGTGCGCACCACGGTGGTCGAGGACGTACAGGACACGGGCGCGGAGGGCCCTCTCGCGCGGCTGTGCTGGGGAATGCGGGCGTACGGCTTCATCGCGGCCATGTGGATACGTTCGACGATGGTCTACAGGACGTCGTTCGTGATGATGGTCGTGGGCAACTTCGCGATCACGGCGCTCGACTTCGCCGCCATCATGATCATGTTCTCGCATGTCGACGCGCTGGGGGGTTTCACCCTGCACGAGGTCGCCCTGCTCTACGGCACCTCCGCGACCTCCTTCAGCCTCGCGGACCTGGTGCTGGGCTCCTTCGACCGGGTCGGCACGCGGGTGCGGGACGGAACGATGGACACCATGCTGGTACGGCCCGTGCCCGCGCTGGCGCAGGTCGCCGCGGACCGGTTCGCCCTGCGTCGGCTGGGCCGGATCCTTCAGAGCATGGCGGTGCTGGGCTGGGCGCTGACCGGTGTGGACCTCGACTGGTCGTGGTGGACGCCGCTGCTGCTGGCGGTGACGCTGCTGAGCGGCGGCGCGATCTTCGGTGCGGTGTTCGTGCTGGGCGGCTCCTTCCAGTTCTTCGCGCAGGACGCCGCGGAGGTGCAGAACTCCTTCACCTACGGCGGCGCCACGCTGCTGGAGTACCCGCCGACGGTCTTCGCCAAGGACCTGGTGCGCGGAGTGACGTTCGTGATACCGCTCGCCTTCGTCAACTGGCTGCCTGTTCTGCGGCTGTTGGGCCGCGACGATCCTCTGCGGCTGCCGGGCTGGGTGGACTTCCTGGGACCTGTTGTGGCGGCGGCATGCTGTGCGCTGGCCGGCCTGGCGTGGCGGGCGGGGCTGCGCGCGTACCGGAGTACGGGCAGTTGACCGGTACGGCCACACGAACGAGGACGAAGACGACGACTTCGAAGGGCTGGAGATGACGGACGACTTCATCGTGCTGGAGGACCTGGAGAAGGTCTTCCAGGTGCGCCGCAAGGCCGCCGGGAGGCTACGCCGCGAGCGGAACGAGGTGCGCGCCGTGGACGGGATCTCCTTCACCGTCCCGCGCGGCGAGATGGTCGGCTACATCGGGCCCAACGGCGCCGGGAA
>DATMEI010000398.1:0-6100 GCA_035556995.1 Streptomyces sp. | reverse complement strand
GGGTGGCGAAACCGGCCACGACCTCGGGGTCGAACAGGTCGGTGCCGTACTCGAAGAAGCCGGTCAGGCCCGCCGGTTCGCCGTCGCGGGTGAAACGCTCCTCCATGTTCAACAGCAGGTCGAAGCGGGCCGAGCCCGAGTGGAGCAGTTCGGTGGAGATGTCGAGCCCGGGTGTGTCCAGCCGGGGCACGGGCGCGTTCTGGAGGACCAGCGAGACCTGGAAGAGCGGATGGCGGCCGACGGCGCGGGGCGGGTTGAGGTCGTCGACCAGATACTCGAAGGGCACGTCCTGGTGCTCGTACGCGCGCAGAGCGACGTCCCGGACCCGGTGCAGCAGGTCGCGGAAGGCAGGGTTGCCGGAGGTGTCGTTGCGGATGACCAAGGTGTTGACGAAGAAGCCGACGGAGCGGTCGAGACCCTGGTCTGTCCGGCCCGCGACAGGTGAGCCGATAGGAATGTCCTCTCCCGCCCCGAGCCGGGTCAGCAGTACCGCGAGACCGGCCTGGAGCACCATGAACAGGCTCGTCCCCGTCTCCTGGGCGAGCGCCGACAAGCGTCGGTGCAGGTCGGCGTCCCAGGCCACGGGCAGCGTCTCGCCGCCGTAGGTCGGCTGGGCCGGGCGCGGGCGGGCGGAGGGAAGCTCCAACTCCTCAGGCAGGCCCGCCAGTTGCTGCCGCCAGTAGGAGAGCTGGCGGACGAGGGGGCTGGCCGGGTCATCCGGCGTGCCCAGAAGCTGTCGCTGCCACAAGCCGTAGTCGGCGTACTGCACGGCGGTCTCACGGACGTTGTCGTCCCCGCCTCCGGTCGCCACGCCGGCTCTGCGGGCCTCGTACGCGGCCATCAGGTCTTCCGCGAGGGGGGCGAACGACCAGCCGTCGCAGGCGATGTGATGCACGAGGAGCAAGAGCACGTGCGCTCTCTCCGACACCGAGAACACATGCGTGCGCAGCGGGATCGCCGTGGCCAGGTCGAAGTGGTGACCACTCGACTCGGCCAGCGCGCCCGGCAGGGCCGCCTCGGTGGTGCGCGTCTGCCCGAACGGCGGCTCCGCTTCGTGCGGCGCGAGAATCCGCTGGCAGGGCTCGCCGTCCCGCTCGGGAAAGACCGTCCGCAGGGATTCGTGGCGCGCGACGAGGTCACGGACCGCACCGCGCAGCGCGGCCACATCCAGGGGGCCTGTGAACCGCAGGATCCAGGGCACGTTGTAGGCGCGGCTCGTCACTTCCAGACGGTGCAGGAACCACAGCCGTCGTTGGGCGAAGGACAGCGGCAGCGGGTCAGGACGCTCGACGGCGCGCAACGCGGGCCGGTGGCCGGCCGCGCCCGGCGCCGGGGTATCGAGCTGCCGTGCCAGACCGTCGACGGTGGGGTGCTCGAAAAGGGTGCGCACGGCAAGCTCCGCCCCGAGTCGGGCACGGACCCGGGAGGCGAGCCGGGTAGCGAGCAGCGAGTGGCCGCCGAGTGCGAAGAAGTCGTCGTCGATCCCGATGCCTTCGACCCCCAGGATCTCGGCGAACAGGGCGCACAACACCTCCTCACGTTCCGTGCGCGGGGCCCGGGTTGACTGCGCTTCGACGACCGGCGCGGGCAGTGCGGCGCGGTCCAGCTTGCCGTTCACGGTCAGGGGCAGCCGTTCCAGGAGCACCACGGCCGACGGCATCATGTAGTCGGGCAGCCGTTCGCGCAGATGCTCGCGCAGGACAGCGGTGAGCTGACCGCCACGCTGAGCAGCCGCTGGGCTGCTGGTGTACGCGAGCGCGCCCCTGCCCGTACCGTCCGGCTCGTACGCGACCAGCACGCTGTCGCCCGTGTCCGCGGCGCGCACGAAGACCGCGTCCACCACGTCCACGGCCCTCGCCGTCGGCGTGACGGCGACGCGGTAGCCCAGGCGCTCGCCGAGCCGGTAGAGGTCTTCCGGATCGACACCGTTCGGCGGCCGGCCGAGGGTGCGCCGCACGGCCGCCAGGTCAGCGCCGTTCTCGAAAGCCCTGGTCGCGGCGGACTCTTGGACGACGCGGCTGTTGGGCACGGACAGCACCCGGAGCCGGTGGGGGCGCTGTCGGCGCAGGTACGTCTCCAGCTCGTCCGCATCGGGCAGTTCGTCGCCGAAACGCAGCCGCGCCCCGCCCTGCTGTGCCGTCTCCAGGGGTGCCTTGTGCAGGAGGGCGTCATAGCGGTAGCGGGTCATCTCGTTGTGCAGGGCGCCGCGGCGCACCTGGATGCTGACGGCGCCGACCGTGCTCTCACCGGCCGCGAAGGCATGGAAGAAATCGGGGGCGAGCAACAGTTCTTCTTCGAACAGCAGGGCTCGCTCAACGGCATGGCGGAGTGCTCCGGCGTCGGCTTCGGGCGCGGCACGCCGCAGTCGGGCGGCCGTGCTGAAGGTGCGCAGGCTCCGCAGGTCGCGTACGTCACCGACGAAGACCGCGCCGCCTGGTGCCGTGAGATCGAGGGCTCGCGTGAGGACATCGAGCAGGTAGCTTCCGCTGGGGAAGTACTGGGCGACGGAGTTGACGACCACCACGTCGTAGTGGCCGGGCTGCAGGCCGGTGGTGTCGTGCGCTGCCTGGTGGCGCAGGCGGACGCGCGAGGCCAGCTCGGGTCGTTCGCCGACCTCAGCGGCGAGGGTTCCGACGACGCGGGCGGAGATGTCCGTGCCGTGGTACTCCTCGCATTCGGCGGCGAGCCGGGACAGGAGCAGGCCCGCGCCGACGCCGATCTCCAGGACCCGGCGCGGGCGCAGTTCCCGGATGCGCCGGACGGTGGTGTCACGCCACTCGCGCATGTGGTCCGGCGAGACGGGTGCCCGTTCGGTGTAGCTGTCATACCAACTGGCGAAGTTCTCACCGAAGTCCGGGTGCGCGTCATCCTCCGCGTATTGGGCGTCGAAGACTTTCTCCCAGTCGTGCACCTGACGCTCGGCAGAGGCGTCAACGCCGTCGCCCCCCTCCGCACGTACCTCCGTGACGGCGTACGCCACCAGGCGTTTGTCCCCGGGGGTGTCCTCGCGGGTGACGACGGCGCTCTGGCGCACGGCGGGGTGAGCGCTCAACACGCCCTCGATTTCGCCCGGTTCGATGCGAAAGCCCCGGATCTTGATCTGCTGGTCAGCCCGCCGGATGAATTCCAGCTCGCCCCGCTCGTCGCGGCGGACGATGTCGCCACTGCGGTACATCCGGCTGCCGGGCGGGCCGAAGGGGTCCGCCACGAAACGCTGGGCGGTCAGTCCCGGCCGGCCCAGGTAACCGCGGGTGACGCCGGGGCCGGAGACGTACAGCTCCCCTGCCACTCCGAGCGGGGCCGGACGCAGCGCCTCGTCCAGGACGTACAGCGACAGATCGCGAATGCCGGAGCCGACCCGGCTGGCGGCGCCCGGCACGGCGTCCCGCGCGCTGAGCCGCGTGAGCGTGGTGTGCACGGTGGTCTCGGTGATGCCGTACATGTTCACGAGCACCGGGGCGTCGTCGCGGTGCCGTTCGTACCAGGGCGCGAGTCTGCCGAAGTCGAGCGCCTCGCCCGCGAACACCACCAGTCGCAGGGCGAGTTCGCCGGCCCGGTCGGCATCCCGGTCGGCATCCCGGTCGGCATCCATGAGCGGATAGAACGCCGACGGCGTCTGGCTGAGGACCGTCACGCGCTCCGCGGCGAGCACTGCACGGAAGCGTTCGGGCGCCCGGCTCGTCTCATACGGGACGATCACCAGACGGCCGCCGTGCAGCAGTGCACCCCAGATCTCCCAGACCGAGACGTCGAAGGCGTAGGAGTGGAAGAGGCTCCACACGTCGTGTTCGTCGAAGCGGAACTCGTCGATCGTCTCGGTGAACAGGCGCACGACGTTGCGGTGCGAGACCATCACGCCTTTGGGGCGGCCAGTGGAGCCGGAGGTGTAGATCACGTACGCCGTCGCCGCGGGCTCGGCGGGGATCTGCCGGCCGGTGTCGGCGGGGTTCGTCTCCGGCTGGGCGGCGAGTTCCCCGGCGGTCTCGCCGGCCCGCAGGACGAGACGGGGCACCTCGGTGAGGACGTCCACAGGCTCCTGGCTGAGGAGCAGCACCGGACGAGCGTCCGCGAGGGTCCGGTTGAGGCGCTCCGCGGGGTGGTCCACGTCCAACGGCAGGTATCCGGCTCCTGACTTGAGAACCGCGAGGATCGCGACCACGGTGTCGACAGAACGGGGCAGGGCCAGCGCGACGAGCTTGCCGGGGGCCGCGCCTCGGCTGAGGAGTGCGTGGGCGAGGCGGTTGGCGCGCGCGTTGAGCGTGGCGTAGTCGAGGTGTTCGTCGCCCAGGGTCAGGGCCGTACGGTGCGCGTGCCGGGTCACCTGGGCTTCGAACAGTTCCGTGAGGGTGGCTGTTCCGCCCACAGGCGGAACAGCCCGTAGCCGCGGACAGTCCGTGAATGCACTGTCCGGTCCGGTGATTGCCATGACCCAGCCCCCTGGTCGTTCGCTCAACGCCGTTGAGTTCTGCCGTTCTTGGCCGTGCGTGTTCGGTTCATGACGCTCGTGCAGCCATTGCCGCATGCGCGCCTCGTGCGTGACCGGTGCGCGTCCCGGCCGGGTTCCGTTCCGGCCTCACTCCCCGGGGCGGCTGCGCGCGGCCAGCACGCGTAGCAGGTTCTCGTGCAACAGCAGCGCCCTGTCCTTGCGCGACACTCCGGCCAGCGCCGTGGGGCCGTCGAGGACCTCCCCCATCACTCGCCGGAGACCGTTCAGACGGCCGAGCGGCCAGTCCGTGCCAAAGATGATCTTGTGGTTGATGCCCAGGCGGAACAGCCAGTTCAGATGCTCGGGCCAGGAGGACAGATTCGGCCCGCTCGCGAAACCGCCGGTGTCCAGGTACACGTTGGGCCGGTACGCCGCCATGAAGGCGCACGTCTCGACGTGGGTCAGCCCGCCGTGCCCCAGGATGAAGTTCACGCGGGGGAAATCCCGCGCGGCCTTGTCGGCGCGCATCGGGTGCGCCCGTTCGTAGTCAAGACTCCTGACGGTCGGACCCGTGTGGATGAACACCGGCAGGGAACGGGCCGCGCAGATCTCGTAGTACGGGTACAGGCCCGGATCAGAGGGAGAGTAACCGCACGGAGGGTACAGCTTCACGCCGTCCAGTCCGTAGGCGTCGACCACGTCCTCGAAGGCGCGCACGCCCTCGGGTCCGCGCCGTGGGTCAACGCCGATGTAGACCCAGAAGCGGCCGGGGTGGCGCAGCCGGATCTCGTGGTGACGGCGCGCCGCCTCCGCAGGCTCCAGTGTGCCGGGCAAACGCAGGCCGAAGTCGGGCACGAGCAGCACCGCGCGGGCGATCCCGGCCGCGTTCATCTCCCGGACCAGGCCGTCAGCCAGGTGATCCCCCTGCTGAGCCGCCAGACCTTCGGCGACGCGGTCAAAGCGCGGGGCCGCGCCCATGGAGCCGAGGCGGCAGCACACATTGCTCGCCACGTCCTCCAGGAAGGCCCGCGGGGTGAAGTGCGTGGATGCCACGTGACAGTGACCGTCGTAGACCGTGGTCATCCGACGCAGTGGTTGATCAGGCTCTGGATGCTGGCCCCGTTCTGGGGGTCGTACGTCGCGAAGTCGAAATCGACCTCGGCCTGTTCCTCCAGATACGAGATCAAGCCGACGAGTGCCATGGAGTCGAGCAGACCGGTGTGCGCGAGGTTGGTCGTCGCGTCGATCGCCGTATGCGCCTCCCCCTCGATCCACCGCTCGACCCACTCGACCATCAGCTTCTCCAGTGCTGCGACATCCGTGCTCATGCCAGATCTCCCCGGTCCGTAGCGGTGACGTTGTCCGTAGCGCTCTTCGGCGCTCCCGCGACCAGACGCAGACTGTTCTGTCCCAGAATCATGCGCCGGTCGGATTCCTTCAGCCCGGCCACTGCCGGCTGTCCCTGGGCGAAAGCGCCCACGAGTCCTCTCAGCGACTCCGAAAGCCGGTACGAGGGCCAGCAGGTACCGAAGAGGATCTTGTGGCTGATGCCCAGGCGGAACAGCCGGTTGAGATGCGACTGCCAGCCGTCTGCCGCCAGGACGGCGTGGAACTGGCTGATGTCCAGGTACACGTTGGGCCGGTGGGAGCACATGTACGTGGCCTCTTCGACGT
>DATMEI010000397.1:0-4428 GCA_035556995.1 Streptomyces sp. | reverse complement strand
AGTGTTCGACGCGTGGTCGTGGTCGTGGTCGTGGTCGTGGAAGGACGGTCCGGGTGCCTGAGTGTCTGTCAGGTCACATGAGTATCCAGCCTATTCGGGGTGCCGGGGCGGGGGCCATGGTGGTTTCACGCCGGTCTGAGGGCACGCCTGGCGCGCGGGCGCCGTACGTTCAGCTGCCGCGGGTGAGATCGCTCTCCATGAGGACGGTGAGGTGACAGGGGACAGTCGCCGTCACATACCGGGGAGTCGTGTCGGGTACGACGACGGTGTGCAGGCCGGGAAAGGCGGAGAGCCAGTCCTCACCGTTGTGACGCGCGTAGCCGTCGCGCAGCCAGAGGTGCGTCAGCCGGTCGGCGTCCACGTGCCCGACCAGCTGCCGCGGGTGGTACCTCCCGATGATCTGGACCCGCGGCCTGCCGCCCATCGCGCGCAACGCGCGGAGATGGCCGACGTGGTGAGCGGTGAAGTACAGGTCCGTCTCGTCCAGGTGGGCGATGATCTCGCGGGCGTACTCCTCGGTGTCGAACCGGTGCCAGGCCCATACGAGTTGACGTCTGAGATGCAGCGACGGGTGGTCGCGGAACCGGGCCAGGACGGGTAGGGCCGCGTCGGTCCCCGTCCGTGAAGCGGCCACGACCGCGCAGACGGCTTCGGCCTCGGTGAGTCCTTCGGGCCCCGGCAGGAGCCCGAGGAGCATGGGACCACCGATGTCTGCCACGTGGCGTGCGGCTGCCGTGGTCCTGGGAGGAAAGAGGAGAGAGGTCTTCGAGGTGATCTCCGCCCGCACCTGCGGAGGCAGATCGGTGGCATGCTCCAGACAGGCCGCGGCCAGCAGCAGGCTGCGGACGCTGCCGCCTCCCAACTCCTGCTCCTCGCCGCCGTGCCGGGTGCCCGGCCCATCGCCCGGCCGTTCTCCCGACCCGTTCCCGTTCCCCGACCCGTTCCCCGGTACTTGTGCGACCAGCCCGCGCAGCAGTCGCGCCCGGTCCGCCGGACGTGCGTGTGCGACCGCCATCCTGATCACGTCTTCCCACTGATCCTTGTGGGCGTTGTCGAGCAGGAGGGGGAAGTCGCCCTCCTCGACGGCCGCTTTGGCGCCCAGATAGTCCTGGAAGGTGCGGTGGACGAAGTCGACACGGCCCTCGGCCGGTTCGCGGAGAAGCCCTGAGCGGTCGAGGAGATGCCGGAAGAGTTCCTGCGGCGTGGCGACGGTGTACGCCATCTGCGAGAGGGAGCGGTCGAGTTGGGCGACGACGTCTTCCTCCTCCATCTCCGTGCGGTCGTTGCGCATCATCCAGTGCGCCAGTCTCTGCAGCAGCTGCACCTGTGAGTCCTTCGGCAGCCGCAGCCCGTCCGCCACGGAGACGGAGCGTTCCCGGTCGCGTGTCTCCAGCAGCATGGAGAGCGCGGCGTCGTAGAGGTCCCTGCGGCCGTGCGGCAGAGAGCCGTGCCGGTCCCTGTGCAGGGCGCACAGCAGGCCGCACATGAGCGGGTTGACGGCGAGACGGCCGAGGTCGGGGTTGGTGCGTACGGCCGTGACGAGGGCGTCGCCGAGACAGGGTTCGGCGTCGGCGGCGCTGTGCCAGCGGTTGATGAACGTGGCGACGTCGTGCCGCGACATGGGGGCGAGCGACAGCTCCGTGAACCCCTCACCGGCCAGCCAGTCCTCCCGTACGGCCGAGGGGCGCGAGGTGACGAGCCAGAGATTGCCGGGGAAGTCGCCCATCAGCTCACGCAACCAGCGCCGGGTCTCCTCCCGTTGGCCGCCCGGCACCTCGTCGATTCCGTCCACGAGAAGCAGGCCACGGCCGGCCGTCAGCACGCGCTCGGCCCACCCGGCGGGCTGCGCACCCGCGAGGCTGCTGCGTACGGCGTGCAGGAAGCGGTCCGGAGTGGGAGGCAGTCCGTCGCGTACGACCCGGCGCAGGGGGAGGACGAAGGGGACGCGGCCCAGGAGGTGGGCCAGATGCTCGTCGTACGCCTGCCGGGCGGCCGTCACGGCCAGCCACTGCAGAAGCGTCGTCTTGCCGGAACCGGCGGCGCCGCGCAGCAGGACGCGGTCGTGCCCGGACAGGACCCGGTCCGCGGACAGCGACGTCGCCGTACGGAGAGAGTCGCCGGCGTCCTGAGTGGCTTCGAGCGATATGTACGCGGAGTCGAGGCGCCATTCGCGTGTGCGGCCGGTGTCCAGGCCGTAGATGGTCAGTTCGCCGTGCTTGCGGGCCATGTGCTCGGCGTAGCGCTGCTCGAAGCGGGCGTCCTCGGCGGACCGTACGGGGACACGTTCCAGGAGCAGGTCGGTGATGCTGACGAGACGGTCGAGTTGCTGCGCCTGTTCGGTGAGTGTGCGGGGGATGAACGTCGAGCGCTGGCTGAAGAAGTTCAGGATGTGCAGGCAGGCCGTGTGCAGGAGGGGCCTGAAGTGCGCCTCGGCGGCTGCCGACAGCGAGTCGGGGCTTGCGAGTTGACGGGCGAGACCCTCGGGGCCGAGGCGTACCGCCTGGACGTCGTCCATCTCCAGGTCACCGATGCTGTGCAGGGCGGCGGTGAGGGCGCCGGTCAGCTCGTGGCGCGTCGCGTCGTCGGGCGCCTCGTGCGGGCCGGATGCCTTCGCGGCCCGGTCCGTCAATTCGGCGGCCACTTTGCCCAGATCCCGCTCCGTGAGGGTGCGCTGCTCGCCCTTGAAGGAGACGAGTCCGGAGATCCTGACCGGCTTGTCGACCAGACCCGCGCCCGCCCCCTCGTGCACGAAGAGCTTCTTGACGATCGGTGTGACCGCGCTGGAGGCGAGACGCGTGGCGATGGTGGCGGGCTCCATGGGCGGATCGTAGGTGACGGGGCGGGCGGAAGAGCGGCAGTTGAGGAGTTGGGGACCGCCGCGCGCATGCACGCTCCATTCGTTCCGGTACGCACACAGTGATGCGACCTGGGCCACAAAAACCCCCGATGTGCCTTCGCCGGCACAGCGGGAGCGGGAGCCGCGCACATTTCTGAGCGCCCGTCGGCACGGCCGCGTACAGGCCCTTCGGCAGCGGTTCGGGGTGAGGTGCCGCACAGCAGAATCGGCGCCTACGAGCGCGTCTAGGAGGGGCCGAGGCGCAGGTCCCGGGCCTTCGGGAAAGGCCGTACAGGGCCCGGAGCGAGCGCGATCGCGGGGCGGACGGCCGCTTGGATGGCGTCCGAATAATCCATAAGAGTGCTTCCTGTCTTTGATGTCCTTACGAATCCCATTAGTAATAACCCTCTTTGGTATGCCGGATGGGACGGGTTACCAATGTTTTGTCCCCCGAGGTCCCACGGCTCGGGGTCCCCCCAGCCATTCCGGAGGTAGTACCCGTATGTCGAAGACCACCAAGAACGCGCGCAAGCCCATCGGTCGTTCCCGTACCAGGGTCGCTGTCATAGCGACCGGGCTCGGTGCCTCGATGGTCCTGGGCGCGGGCTCGGCGGTTGCCGCGCACGCATCCGGGCAGAGCGATCTCTTCGCCTCGAAGACCGCGTCACAGCTCGCCGACTCCGCTCGGGCCCAGGCCGACCAGCAGAGCAAGGCCGCACAGGCCAAGGAGCAGGCGGCGGAGCGCGCGAAGGACAGCAAGGTGTCCAGGGACGCGGAGCGTCAGAAGGCCGTCAAGAAGGCCAACTCCTGGACGAAGCCGGTCTCCGGCAAGTACGAGCTGAGTGCCGGTTACGGCCACAGCGGCGACCGCTGGTCGAGCAAGCACTCCGGCCAGGACTTCGCCGTCCCGAACGGCACACCCATCAAGGCCGTGCACAAGGGCACCGTCGTCAAGGCGGGGCCGAACGGCGCGGGCGACGGGTCCTCGTACGGCAACGCCGTCGTCATCAAGCACGACAACAACACGTACTCCCAGTACGCCCACCTCTCGAAGGTGGACGTGAAGCCTGGGCAGCAGGTGAAGACCGGCCAGCAGATCGGTGAGTCCGGCTCGACCGGTAACTCCTCAGGCCCGCACCTGCACTTCGAGATCCGCAAGACCGCGGACTACGGTTCCGGCAAGGAGCCGGTCGAGGTGATGCGTGCCCACGGCGTCCATGTGTGATGCCGGCGTGTGACGTCCCCGTGTGACCACGGGTGCGTACGGCCACGGTGCAGACGGACCGGCTTTCAGCCGCGCTCCCGGTGCGCCGTGGTCACCATCTCCTGGGCGACCTCGAGGACTGCTTTCCGCTTGTCCTCGGGGTCGCCTTCGAGGTCCTGCAGCGTGAACATCCCCGCGTGCATGGTGAACAGCGCGGCGGAGCAGCGCACTTGATCAGTCAGGGCGGCGTCCGGCATCCGCAGGATCGCGAGCAGGGTCTCCAGACGTCTCTTGAAGGTCTCGCCGATGCTGAGCTCGCGCATCGTCGCCTGGTTCTCCTGCATGAAGCGGAAGAGAGGGGCGGCCTGCTGCAGGGCGACGCTGTAGC
>DATMEI010000396.1:0-2811 GCA_035556995.1 Streptomyces sp. | reverse complement strand
GGACTTGGCCGGAAGTCCTCACAAGCAGAGCCGGCACCTCCCAACTCGTACAGGGCCGCGGCTCGTTCTGCGCTGCGGCCCGGCTGAAGGCGTGCCGCAGCGGCCGGGCCCGCGGGGTGCTCCATGTCCGCGGGGCGTCCCACGGCGTCGCACACCGCGGAGTGTGCGGCCGCGGCGAGCGAGAGCCGGTCGTGCCCGTACGGCCACAGCGGCGGACATGCCCGTACGTGCGTGGCGAGACCGTCGGTGGTGGCCACGCGGCGCAGTGAGGCCGCGAGCGTTTCGCCCCCGACGTAGGCCGCCGCGGTGCTGCGTATGCCCTCCTGTGTGAAGTCGATGGCGAGGGGCCGCACCGGTGCCCGCGCGTCGATCGCCGCCTGGAACGTGGCCCGCCGGAACGGCCCGCCCGGCGCGGTGCACCAGGTGGTGGCCTGCGGGAACACCACCGCCGAACCGCCCTCGCGCAGATGCGCGGCCAACGCCCGTACGGTCCCGGGCAGTTCACGTACGGCCTCGCGGTTGATGAACCGGCTGCCGGTTCTGCGGGCCAGCGGCCCGACGAGCGGCCACCCGGCGACTTCCCGCTTGGCGATCAGCGGCACGGGCTCGACGGCCAGCACCGCGATGACGTCGAGCCAGGAGATGTGGTTCGCGACGATCAGCGTCCCGGCGGCCGTGCCCGGCACCCGCAGCGGTCCCGTCGCGTCCAGGATGATGCCGAGCGCGTCGAGTACGGCCTTGGCCTTGCGCCGCAGCGTCGGAGGATCGGAGATCCGCACCCCGGCCGCCAGCGCCCCGCCGACAGTGGCGGCGAGTGCCGCGTACCGCCGGAGCACTGTGCTCGCGGGGGCGCGGGCAGTCGCGCCGCGCCGTGCCGACAGTGGCGGCATGAGGCAGCGTGACGTGCAGGGCGAGGCGACGGCCCAAGCGCTCGTCGGCGTACGCGTCGACGCACTCACCTGCGCACCCACCGAGGCGGCCACCGACGCACTCACCTGGGCACGCTCAGGAAGTAGCGCCTGTAGCGGTCGTTCATCTGCTCCATGTCGAGCATGACGAAGAAGTCCGCGTCGCCGAAGTCCCTGTCATGTGCGGGCGCACCGCACATCCAGGCGCCGACCCGCAGGTAGCCGTGCAGCAGCGGGGGCAGCGCGGCGTAGCTCGCCCTGGCCGTCAGCGGCTGCTGCGGAAGCCAGGGGTTGTGAGGGTGGACCCGCAGTTCGGGCGGGGCGGCATGCTTGGTGGTGCCCAGCAGCCACGCGTCGGCCGCGGACTGTCCGCCGCCGTTCAGCGGTACGGAGGCGCAGCCGGCCAGATACCGGTGCCCGGACAGCAGCAGGTAGCGGGCGAGGCCGCCCCACATGGCATTGATCACCGCGCCCGAGCGGTGATCGGGGTGCACGCATGCGCGCCCTGCCTCGATCAGGGCCGACCGGACTTGTACGGGCAGGCAGCGCAGGTCGAACTCGGCGTCCGAGTAGAGCCGTTCAGTGCGGCCGGGGGGAATGAGCCGGTACGTGCCGACGATCTCACCTGTCGCCTGTGCGGTGACGATGAGGTGGTCCGCGACGTCGTCGAAGCCGTCCACGTCGTGGCCGGGCAGCGGCGAATGCAGCTGTGCGCCCTTCTCCTCGGCGAAGATCCGGTAGCGGAGCCGTTGGGCGGCGCGTATCTCCTCCTTCGTACCGGCGATGGAGGCGGTGTACACGGCAGTTGGGGCCGATACGCTGGATGCAGCGGGCATGGGTGATCTCCCTCAGTGGATTTGCGGTACCCGCGCGGACCGTTGCCAGCGATATCCGCGAGGGTCTATCCGCATCCAAGAGGTTGCTTGTGTTCCGCACGGGGCCGCCGAGTTACCGCTCGGCGGCCCGTCTGCGTCGGGTGGGTGCCGCGGACGTCGGCACGGCGGCACCTGTGGGAATGCTGTGGACTCCGTGGGGAGACGGCGACACAGCGGCCTGCCTGCGCGGGTGGGGCCGGGCGAGCACGCCGCCTGCGGCCCCGGCAGTCACACGGCGCGGCCATGTCCGGTTGCCGCCGGCTGCCAGCACCTTTGCGCGGTTACGCCCCGGGCGTGAGGCGTGCGCGGATTTCCCGCGCCGCCTGTCGTGCCTGCGCGCCGAGTTCCGCGAATCGGGATTCGGGAACGCGGTCCTGCGGGCCCCAGACGCTGACGACGGCGATGGGGTGGTCGCCCGCGTCGAGGACGGGGGCGGCGACTCCGTACAGCTGGGGTTCGAGTTCGCCCACGCTGATGCTGTAGCCCTGGGCGCGGACCTCGGCGAGCTCGGCGTGCAGGGCTTGCCGGTCGGTGCGGGTGGTCTCGGTGTACTCGGCCAGCGGGCCGGAGAGCAGGGCGTCCACCTCGCCCGGCGTCTGCCAGGCCAGCAGTGCCTTGCCGGCCGAGGTGGCGTGGACCGGGACCTGCCGGCCGAGCCAGCGCGCGCTGAGCACCGCGGCCGGTACCACCTCGTCGACGTATGTGAGGCCGAGCCGCCGGGCCACTGCGAGGTTCGCGGTCTCGCCGGTGTCCCGGCACAGCCGCTCCAGTACCTCGTGGGAGCGGCGGATCAGCCCTTCCACGCTTGAGTTCGAGGCCATGCGGCTGATCGCTGAACCGATGGTGTAGCGGTTGCCGGCCGGGTCGCGCTCGACCATGGCGTGATGTTCCAGGGTGGCCAGCAGCCGCCAGGCCGTAGCCCGGTTCAGGCCGCATTCGGCGGCGAGTTCGGCGACGGGGCGGCCGTCGGGGGCACTCGCCGAGACTGCGTTCAGCAGGGCGATGGCCCGCTCCAGTGCCTGTACCCG
>DATMEI010000395.1:0-5394 GCA_035556995.1 Streptomyces sp. | reverse complement strand
TCGCCCACCTCACCGTCGCTCCCGGCCTGGAGATCGTTTACGAATCCGGGGTATGCGGCGCCCACCCCTCGCAGCTGCCGGAGACCATCGCCGACGCCGTGCTCATCACCGGCGCCGAGGCGGTCCTGCCGATGCCCGTGCTCTTCGGTTCGGTGCTCCAGGGCGGGCACATCGACGTCGGCTTCCTCGGCGCCGCGCAGATCGACAAGTGGGGCAACCTCAACTCGTCCGTCATCGGCGACTGGCACCGTCCCAAGGCCCGGCTGCCCGGATCGGGCGGCGCCAACGAGGTGATGGCCAACTCCCGCGAGGTGTTCGTCGTCATGCGCCGGCACGACCCGCGTTCCTTCACCGGGGAGCTGGACTTCTGCACCTCGCCCGGTCCGGACCGAGCGCTGGCCGACGGCATCCGTCCGCTGGGCGCCGGGGTCACGCGCGTCATCACCGAGCTGGGCATCCTGGCCCGCGAAGGCGTCGGCGAGGAGCTGCAGTTGGCCGCGGTGCACCCCGGTGTCACCGCCGAGGACGTACGCGCCGCGACGGGCTGGGACCTGAAGACCGCCGGCGATCTGACCGTCATCGAAAAGCCCACAGACGCCGAACTGGCCCTGTTGCGTGAGGATGTGGACCCCGAGCGCGTTTACCTGCGCTGACCGGGCACAGGCGGACCGGAGGCTGGAGAAGACATGCGCACAAGAATCGTCGGTACCGGAGTCATGGGCCGGGGCATCGCCCAGTGGGCCGCCGCGGCCGGTCACACCGTCGAACTCGCGGACGCCCGCCCGGAGTCGGTCGCCGAAGCCGTGGACTTCGTACGCGGCATGCTGGAGCGGGCCGCGCAGAAGGGCCGCATGAGTCAGGCCGACGCGGAAGCGGCCCTGGGGCGGCTCGTACCCCTCGAATCGCCTTACGCCGCGCCGGACGAGGCCGGTGGAGACGGCGAATGCCCCGGACTCGTCATCGAGGCCGTGCGGGAGGACCTGGAGACGAAGGCCGCTCTCTTCACGGAGCTCGAGAAGGTGCTGCCGGAGCGGACGATTTTCGCCACCAACACCTCCTCGCTGTCCGTCACCGAGATCGGTGCCCGTCTGCCCGACCCGACGCGTCTGGCCGGGCTCCACTTCTTCAATCCCGTGCCCCTGATGAAGATCGCGGAGGTGGTGCCCGGAGCGGCCACCCGCGAGGACATCCCGGCCGCCCTCACCGCCTTCGTCGAGAGCTGCGGACACCGCGCGGTCACCGTCGCGGACACCCCCGGCTTCCTCGTCAACCACGCCGGACGCGGGCTGGCCACCGAGGCGCTGGCTCTGCTGGAGGAGTCCGTCGCCGGCCCCGCGGACCTCGACGCCGTGGCCCGCGACGTACTCGGCCTGCGCATGGGCCCGTTCGAACTGATGGACCTCACCGGGCTCGACGTCACCGCGTCCGTCATCGACACCATCTGGCGCGGCTTCCGCCACTCCGACCGGCTGCGGCCCTCGTACCTCACCGCGAACCGGGTCGCCGCGGGGCTGCACGGCCGTAAGACACGTCGTGGCTTCTACCCCTACGGCCCCGACGCGCCCGCCGACGCTGCCGCGCCCTCCGCCGCCCCGTCCGGTGGTGACGCCACGCGACCGGTCACCGTGGTGGGGGAGGGGCCCGAGGCCGAAGAGCTGCGGCACGCCCTCCGCAACACCAGCACCAGCACCATCAGCCGTCCCGCCTCCGGGCACGGGCGCGGCGAACTGCACCTCGTCCCCACCTGGGGCGGCACCGTGGCAGCCGCGGTCGCCGAGCACGGCCTGCCCGCCGCGTCCACGCTCGGCATCGACCCGCTGTCCCTGGACACCGCACGCCGCGTACTCGCCGTGACGCCGGCAACCGCGCCGGAGGCCGTACGGGACGCGGTCGCCGTCGTCGCCGCCCCGTCCGCCGAGGTGACCGTCGTACGTGACACGGCCGGCTCGGTCGCGCAGAGGCTGCTCGCCTCCGTCGTGTCGGTGGCGGCCTCCATCGCCGAACGTCACATCGCCGCACCCGCCGACATCGACCTCGCCGTCACGGCAGGGCTCGGCTATCCGTACGGGCCGCTGGCCTGGGGGGAGCGCATCGGCGCCGGCCGGATGCTCCGCCTGCAGCGGGCGCTGCACGCCGCCACCGGCGATCCCCGCTACCGGCCCGCACGATGGGTCACCGAGCGTGCGCAGCTGGGCCTGCCGCTGACGGCACCGGACGCCCCGCTCCCCCCGCTCACGTAGACACCCCCCGCAGAAGAGCGACACCAGGAGAACACCCCATGACGACAAGGGACTTCGGCCTCACCGAGACGCAGCGCGACATACGCGCCATGGCAGCCGGCTTCGTCGACGCGGAGATCGCGCCGCACGCCCGCGACTGGGACCGTGCCGAGCAGGTCGATCCCGCGATCGCCAAGCGGCTGGGCGAGTTGGGGTTCCTGGGGCTGACGATCCCCGAGCAGTACGGCGGCGTGGAGTGCGACATGCTCTCGTACGTGCTGGCCACCGAGGAACTGGGCCGGGGCGACTCGGCGGTGCGCGGCATCGTCTCCGTATCCCTCGGCCTGGTCACCAAGACCATCGCCGCTCACGGCACGGACGAGCAACGCAAGGAGTGGATACCGCAGTTGGTTGCCGGCGACGCTCTCGGCTGCTTCGCACTGACCGAACCCGGCACCGGCTCCGACGCGGGCTCACTGAGTACGCGCGCCACCCGCGACGGTGACGACTGGATCATCGACGGCAGCAAGATGTTCATCACCAACGGGACCGTCGCCAAGGTCGCGCTCACCTTCGCCCGCACGAGCGAGACCGGCATCACCGCCTTCCTCGTGCCCACTGCCAGTCCCGGCCTGACCGCCACCGAAATCAAGGGCAAGCTGGGGCTGCGCGGCCAGGCGACCGCCGAACTCGCCTTCGAGGGCGTACGGGTGCCTGACTCGGCGCGTCTCGGGGCACAGGACCGCGGGCTGGGCATCGCGCTCGGCGCGCTCTCGCGCGGGCGTATCTCGGTTGCGGCGGGAGCGGTCGGCCTCGCACAGGCCGCGCTGGACGCGGCCTTGAACTACGCAGGCGAGCGTGAGCAGTTCGGCAAGTCCATCGCGTCCTTCCAGCTGGTGCAGGAGCTGCTGGCCGACTCGGAGGTGGACATACGGGCCTCCCGGCTCCTCACCCACCAGGTGGCCAGGATGGCCGACGCGGGCGCCTCGCCCAAGGATTACGCGACGGACGCGTCCATCGCCAAATACCACGCGAGCGAGGCGGCCGTGCGCGTGAGCAACAACTGCCTTCAGACGTTCGGCGGTTACGGCTTCATCGACGAGTACCCCGTCGGCAAATATCTGCGGGACGCCCGCGTGCTCACCCTCTACGAGGGCACGAGCCAGGTACAGAAGCTGATCATCGGCCGGGCGCTGACCGGTGTCGACGCGATGACGTGACGGCTGGCCGGTTCTGGGCTGTCGGCGCGGTCATCGGTGAGACAGTGTGTCGCCAGCGACCGCGTGCGTGGGAGAGAGAACAGTGACCACGAGAGACGACATCGACACGAGCAGACCCCATCCGGCCCGCGTGTACGACTACTGGCTGAACGGCAAGAACCACTACGACGTGGATGCGGCCGCAGCGGAGGAAGTCGTGCGGGTGTGGCCAGGCGTGGTGCTCGGAGCTCAGCTCAACCGCGAGTTCATGCACCGGGCGACTCGCTGGCTGGTGAGAGAAGCGGGTGTGCGGCAGTTCCTGGACATCGGTGCGGGCATTCCCACCGAACCCAACCTGCACCAGGTCGCGCAGGCGATCGCCCCGGAGACCAGGGTCCTCTACGCCGACAACGACCCCATAGTCCTCCAGCATGCGCAGGAACTGCTGAGCAGCACGCCGGAGGGCCGTACGGCCTATGTGCACGCCGACTTCACCGATCCGGCCGCCATTCTGAAAGCGCCCGAACTACGCGAAACCCTCGATCTGGAGCAGCCCGTCGCGCTCTCGCTCATCGCGCTGCTGCACTTCATCACGGACGAGCGCGGAGCGTACGAGATCGTCGGCAGCCTCATGGACGCCCTGCCCTCGGGCAGTTACCTCGTCGTCTCGCACGCCACGGCGGACTTCGACCCGGATCTGCTCACGCGGGTCGCCGAGGCGTACCAGTCGACGGTGGCGGAGGGGCAGATCCGCTCCAGCTCGGAAGTCAGCCGCTTCTTCGACGGACTGGAACTCGCCGACCCGGGTGTCGTGGTCGCCCACCGGTGGCGGCCCGACGGCGGTGAAGCTCAACCGGACATCACCGACGCGGAGTTCCCCGTCTACGGCGGGGTCGGACGCAAACCCTGACGTACGGGCGGGGGCTCGCGCCGTGCCCGGCCCCCGCCCGGGCCGCGCATGCTTCGGCGCACCGGGGGTAACTGCAGGCCAGACAGTGCCTAAGCCCCTGGAGGTGCCTTCGGGTGCGTACGTTTCTCAGCGATATGAGCACAAAGGCGAAGGCCGCAGCGAAGGGGAAGAGCGGACAGAAGGCGACGAAGAAGACAGCCAAGAAGCCGGCTGGCAAAACGGCCGGAAAGACGGCCGGAAAGACGGCCGGCAAGACGGCGAAGAAGTCAGCTCAGAAGAGGCCGGGCAGCTCCGCCGCGAAGACGGGGGCGAAGCCCTCCGCGAAGCCTTCCGCGAAGCCTTCCGCGAAGACAGGGACGGCCGCGAAGACCGCAAAGACGGCCAAGTCCGGCAAGACCGCCGCCAAGTCCGGTACGTCCGGGCAGGCTTCCGGCGGGACGTCCGGCGCCCTCACGCAGCAACGGCTGCCGCTGGCGGCACGCGTGCTGATCCTTGTGCTGGCGTTCGCCGCGATGGTGGGTTTCGCGGTCGTACTCTCCAAGCTGACGCTAGGGCCCTCCGCCGCGTCCGAGTCGCTCACGCACAGCAACCTGCGTCCCGGCGACTCCATCCGCGACTACGTCTCGCAGCCCGCCCTGCGTGACACGGTGAAGCAGCTGGGCGGGAACATCGTGCTCGGCATGCCCTTCGGGGCGCTGCTGCCTGCTCTGGTGCCGCGCACCCGCGGCCTGTTGCGTGTGATGCTGGCGACGGCGCTGGTCATGCTGCTGGTCGAGCTCGTGCAGGGGGCGCTGGTCACCGGCCGCGCCTTCGACATCGACGACGTCATCCTCAACACCACGGGTGCCATGCTCGGGTACCTGATCATCGGGCGGCGGCTGGGCCTGGCCGTGCACCCGCGCCGCCGCCACTGGTGGCACCGCAGGGGAGTCAGCCCTTCCCGCGGCCGTCCGTGAAGTCGACGGACACCTTCTCGTAGCCCAGCGAACGCAGCAGCTCCCGCAGCATGTTCCTGGTGTTCTTCTCCGCGCGGGCCGTGAGATCGCTCTTCTCGGCGGCGTCACCG
>DATMEI010000394.1:0-3277 GCA_035556995.1 Streptomyces sp. | reverse complement strand
TCTCGGCCCGTGAGAGCCGGCAGCCGTCGATGAGGGAGGCGTGGTTGCCGGCGTCGGAGACCACGAGGGTGCCGCGGCCGGTGAGAGCGGTCAGCGCGGCGAGGTTGGCCGCGTACCCGGAGGAGAGGACAAGTGCTGCCTCGAATCCGCAGAACTCGGCGAGTTCTGCCTCCAGTTCGGCGTGCAGGGCGGTGGAGCCGGTGACCAGACGCGATCCGGTGGAGCCGGCTCCCCAGCGGCGGGCGGCCTGTGCCGCGGCCTCGGTGACCTCGGGGTGACGGGTGAGGCCGAGGTAGTCGTTGCCGGCCAGGTCCAGCAGCGGGGAGTCGGGGGGCCGGTGGCGCAGCTTGCGTACGAGACCGGCGCGTTCCCGGGAGGCGCGGGCTTCGTCGATCCAGGCGAAGGGATCGCCGTAGGCCTTCGGCTCGGATGGCTGAGACTCGTGGTCCTGTGACCCGTGAAGCTGGGAGGAACCGGACGAGTCGGAAGGTGCCTGTGGCTCCTCGGGCATGGGCGTGCGTCCTCGTGGTCCGTGGCGGGGCGGGTGTCGGTCTGGCGGCGGGTGCGTTGTGCGTGAGGCGCTTTTGTAGCCAGTCCATAGACGGTAGTCGGTTGAGCGCCGGGCTGCGGTGTGGCGATCCACACACCTCCCGGGGTCACTGTTGTGACCCTTCTCCTTGGCTCTGAGCGGGGAAATCAGCAAGGATCAGCGATATGGATCTGCTGAACACGCTGGTGGAGAAGGGGCTTCGGCGCGAGTTGCCGACACGCGACGAGGCCCGCGCCGTATTGGAGACCTCCGACGACGAACTGCTCGACGTCGTGGCTGCTGCCGGGAAGGTACGCCGCCACTGGTACGGGCGGAGAGTGAAACTGAACTATCTGGTCAACCTCAAGTCCGGGCTGTGTCCGGAGGACTGCTCGTACTGCTCCCAGCGCCTGGGATCGAAGGCGGAGATCCTCAAGTACACCTGGCTGAAGCCGGAAGAGGCAGCCTCCGCCGCTGCCGCGGGTCTCAAGGGCGGTGCGAAGCGCGTCTGTCTGGTCGCCAGTGGCCGCGGGCCCACCGACCGGGACGTCGAGCGCGTCTCGCAGACCATTTCCGCCATCAAGGACCAGCACGAAGGCGTGGAGGTCTGTGCCTGCCTCGGGCTTCTCTCCGACGGACAGGCCGGCCGGCTGCAATCAGCGGGCGCCGACGCGTACAACCACAACCTCAACACCTCGGAAGAGACATACGCGGACATCTGCACCACGCACACCTTCAACGACCGCCAGGAGACGGTGCGTCAGGCCCAGAGCGCCGGGCTCTCGGCCTGTTCCGGGCTGATCGCGGGGATGGGCGAACGCGACGAGGACCTGGTCGACGTGGTGTTCGCGCTGCGCGAGCTGGACCCCGACTCGATCCCGGTCAACTTCCTGATCCCGTTCGAGGGGACGCCCCTGGGCAAGGAATGGAACCTGACGCCGCAGCGTGCCCTGCGCATTCTCGCGATGGTGCGCTTCGTCTGCCCCGACGCGGAAGTGCGGCTGGCCGCCGGGCGCGAGGTGCATCTGCGTTCACTGCAGCCGCTCGCGCTGCACGTGGTCAACTCCATTTTCCTGGGCGACTATCTGACGTCTGAGGGCCAGGCCGGCCAGGCGGACCTGGACATGATCGCGGACGCGGGCTTCGAGGTGGAGGGCTCCGACACCACCACGCTTCCCGACCACCGGGCCGAGGAACTGGTCGCCGTACGCCGACGGGGTGCCGGCACCGCACTGCCACCCAATGCCTGAGCCCCTCCCCCTTCCCCGAGAACGTCCGTCAAGGTGAACAGTCCATGAAACCCGACGAGTTGCTCGCCCTGGACCGGCAGCACGTATGGCATCCCTACGGCCCCATGCCAGGCCGCACACAGCCGCTCCTCGTGGAATCGGCAGCCGGAGTGCGGCTGCGGCTGGCCGAGGAGTTCTGCGGGCAGCGGGAGCTGGTGGACGGGATGTCCTCGTGGTGGTCCGCCGTGCACGGCTACAACCACCCGGTGCTCAACGAGGCGGCCCGCACCCAGCTCGACCGGATGAGCCACGTCATGTTCGGCGGGCTCACCCACGAACCCGCCGTGCGGCTGGCCAAGCGGCTGGTCGACATCACACCGGCGGGCCTCGAGCATGTCTTCCTCGCCGACTCCGGGTCGGTCTCGGTCGAGGTCGCGGTCAAGATGTGCCTGCAGTACTGGCGTTCGCAGGGACGCGGCGGCAAGCAGCGCCTGCTGACCTGGCGCGGCGGATACCACGGCGACACCTGGCAGCCGATGTCGGTCTGCGACCCCGAAGGCGGCATGCACGAGCTGTGGTCCGGTGTGCTGCCCCGGCAGGTCTTCGCGGACGCGCCGCCTTCCGGCTTCGACGCCCCTCCCGATGAGAGCTATCTGCGGCATCTGCGGGAGACGGTCGCACGTCACGCGGACGAACTGGCCGCGGTGATCGTCGAACCGGTGGTGCAGGGAGCGGGCGGCATGCGCTTCCACTCCCCCGCGTACGTACGGGCGTTGCGCGAGGCGTGCGACGAGCACGACGTGCTCCTCGTGCTCGATGAGATCGCGACCGGCTTCGGACGTACGGGCGCGCTGTTCGCGGCGGAGCACGCCGGGATCACCCCGGATGTGATGTGCCTGGGCAAGGCGCTGACCGGCGGCTATCTCACTCTCGCGGCGACCTTGTGCACCACTCGGGTCGCGGAGGGCATCTCGCGTGGCGAGGTGCCCGTCCTGGCGCACGGCCCCACGTTCATGGCCAATCCGCTCGCTGCCGCCGTCGCGGACGCCTCGGTGGGTCTGCTCCTCGAAACGGACTGGGCGGGCGAAGTGCGCCGTATCGAGAGCGGATTGCGTTCGGGACTGGCGGAGGCCACCCGGCTGCCGGGCGTACGGGAGGTGCGGGTGCTCGGGGCGATCGGAGTACTCCAGCTGGACCACGAAGCGGACATGGAAGCGGCTACCCGGGCTGCCGCAAGGACCGGGGTATGGCTGCGTCCCTTCCGCGACATGGTCTACGCGATGCCTCCGTATGTGACGGGCGAGGAAGACGTGGCACTGATCTGCGCGGCCATGTGCGCCGCGGCGGCGGAAGGCTGAGGCGCATGCGGGGAGTTGTGGTCGTCACCGGCACGGGCACCGGTATCGGCAAGACGGTGACCACGGCGGCGCTGGCGGCGGCAGCGCTGGAGAAGGGCCGCTCGGTGGCCGTGCTCAAGCCCGCGCAGACCGGCGTCACGAAACACGAACCGGGTGATGTG
>DATMEI010000393.1:0-2690 GCA_035556995.1 Streptomyces sp. | reverse complement strand
TCGGCGAAGCGGCGAGGGTACCGGCTCCAGGCACGCCCCAGTTCGTACAGCTCGGGAGGCGCGGCCTGTACCAGCCGCCGCAGCACGGAGGGCGGCAGCCCGCTCTCGCGCAGGCGCGCGGCCTGCCCGTGCGCCAGCAGGAGCCGAAGGGTACGGCCGGGGTCGGCGGCGACGAGACGGGGCAGGCACGGCCAGAACTCCGGGGCGGGAGAGCCGTGTTCGCGGTAGCGCTCGAGGAGTTTCAGCACTTGGTGGGGCCGGCTGCCGGCCGTACGGGCGACGCCTGCCCCGTACCGCTTCCACCAGTGCTCGCGGAGCAGCTGGGGCAGGGTGTCCAGCTGCCGTGCGGCTTCCGCCAGCACGGTGTCGGGGTGGCGGGCGGCGAGCACGCCCCAGCTGGTGACGGCGTGGAAGAGTCCGGGCAGCAGGCGGCCGGCGGTTTCGGGTCCGCACCCCGGAAGCAGCCGTGCGGCCTCCGCGTCGCCCCAGCGGGTGCGGAGCACGTCGATCAGCCCGTCCGCGAGCTGTGTACGGCCGCTGGTGACGATGGTGCGCAGCAACTCGACGCGGATGGCGGCGGGCGCGGTGTGCAGCGCCTGCAGGAGGGCGTCGTCGGTGATGGCGGTGGCGGGTGCGGCGGCGGCGCGCTGGGCGTGACCTCGGATGAAGGCGTCGGGATGAGCCAGCCGGGCGGCCAGGTAGGCGGTGTCCTGGCCGGCGCAGGCGGCTATCACGGCCAGCCGCCGGCCGTACATCCCGTGCTGCTCGAGCCCGTTGAGCAGTCCTGCCAGCTCGTCCCGTTCCGCGGCTTCGCGTGCGCGGACGGCGACTTGGCGTATTCGCTGCGGGTGGGCGAGCGGGTCGAGAGCGTCGAGGAGTTCTGTGGCGGCGGCACGGGACATGGCTGGGATTCTGCCCGCTGGCCCCGCAGCGTGCGAGGGTTCTACCCAGGGCTTAGCAGTACGTGCGTGTTTTGCGTGCTCAGCGGGCGCGGAGGCTCAGCCGGTGTGGAGGCACAGCCGGTGTGGAGGCTCAGCGCGACACGGGTCGTACGAGCACGGTCTCCGGCGACCGGGCCACCGCTGTGGACTGGCCGGGCGCCGTCCTCCGGTCCAACTCCTGCCTGTGGAGCCCGGTTTCGCGCTCGGCGTCCGCCAGCCGTGCCCCGCTCCGTACCGTCCCCGTCTCCACGGGGCGGCAGCGGAACCCATGGCTTAACGTCGCAGCCATGGATGATGTGATCGTGGTGGGTTCCGGCGTCATCGGGCTGACGACGGCGGTCATGCTCGCCGAGCGGGGCCTGAACGTACGGGTGTGGAGCCGCGAGGAGGTCACGCCGACTGCTTCGGCGGTCTCCGGCGGCCTGTGCTGGCCCTATCGCATCGAGCCGCAGGAACGGGCCGTCGAGTGGGCCGTGCGCTCCTTCCGTAACTTCGCCTGGCTCGCCGAACAGCCTTCGCTCACCGGTGTGCGGCTGGTGCGCGGCGAGCTGGAGGACGGCTCGGCAGGCTCGGTGCCGCCCGAGTGGCTCTCGCTGATCGGCTCCCCACCACGCACTCCCCTTGTCGACATGCAGACCTATCTCCCTTATCTGCAAGGGCGGTTGACGGCTGCGGGCGGACGCTGCGAGCAGCGCGAGCTGTCCTCGCTCGCGGAGGCCTCGGCGGAGGCCCCGGTGGTGGTCAACTGCAGCGGGCTCGGCGCCCGCGAACTGGCCGGGGACACGGGCATGCGGCCCGTACGGGGCCAGATCGTCGTCGTGGAGAACCCCGGCATCGAGGAGTGGTACCTCTCTTCACGGTCCGGCGGCACCGAGATCACCTACCTCCTCCCCCAGCCGTACGGCCTGTTGCTGGGCGGCACTTCCGAGGAGGGCGCGGAGGACCTGACACCCGACCCGGCAACCACCGAGGCCATCGTGCGCCGTTGTGCCCGCACCCACCCCGCCGTCGCGGGCGCGCACATCCTGGAGGAGCGGGTGGGGCTGCGCCCGTACAGGCCGCGCGTGCGGCTGGAGACGCAGCAGCTGCCCGACGGCGCGCTCTGCGTGCACAGTTACGGCCACGGCGGCGCCGGTGTCACGGTCTCCTGGGGCTGCGCCCTGGACGCGGTGCGGCTACTGGACGCCGCGCGTGGCGAGGTGAATCCGGGTCTCTGAGAGGCACCCGGACGAACGCCCTGAGGGTGCCGATGCCCGCCGTATGGCGTTCATGTGGCAATGGGCGGGAAAGACCTGCCGGGCACGGCCCGTAATGCATACCCTTCAGCTCTCAGTGCACCTCTCACCTTTCGTCCCAAGGGAGTTGGAGAATTCGTGCGTCACAGACTCATCGTCGCGAGCGCGGTGATGGCCGCGCTCATGCTGACGGTTCCGGCCTCCGCGGCCGAACCCTCACCGGGCGCACCGGGAGCAGGGGACCCCTATTACCCGAGCTACGGCAACGGCGGCTACGACGTCTCCCACTACGACCTGCGGCTGAAGTACCAGCCGAAGAGCGACGAACTGGCCGGGACAGCCACGATCCTGGCCGAGTCCACACAGGAACTGAGCAGCTTCAACCTGGACTTCGCCCTCGATGTGAGCGAGGTGCGCGTCAACGGCCGTAAGGCCGACTTCACCAGCTCCGGCAGCCACGAGTTGGAGGTCACGCCCGCTCAACCGCTCGCGAAGGGCGAGAAGTTCAGCGTCG
>DATMEI010000392.1:0-4893 GCA_035556995.1 Streptomyces sp. | reverse complement strand
CACCACAGGTCGTCCAGGAACGGATAGCTGCGCTGCGCCCAGCCGATCGGGGACGCCCAGGACAGCGCGCCGTTGCCGACGTCACCGGCCGCGCGCAGCACGTACGCGAGACCGATCACCCCGACCGCCATGCCGGAGGCGCCCCGCGCGTGCTCGGTGATCTGCACGGTTACGGCCGCCACCGCGGCGAAGAGGACGCCCATGCCGCCGAAGACCGCCCCGTACAGCAGCGATCCGTTCCAGCTCATGCCTTCCGTGCCTGATCCGCCGAGGCTGACGGTCAGCAGTGCGGCGAGTGTCAGGTTCGCGATGACGGCGACGGCGAGTGCGGCCGTCAGGGCGGCGTGCCTGCCCACGACGGTGGAGCGCAGCAGCTCGGCGCGGCCGGTCTCCTCCTCGGCGCGGGTGTGCCGTACGACGATCAGGACGCTCATCAGGCCGGCCAGCACGCCGTAGAAGCCGATCACTTGGTGGCTGAGCATCGCTCCCACCGGGTAGCCGTCGTCCAGGTAATGGCGCGGCCCTGTCATGGCGAGCCCGGCCGGGCTGTCCATCGTCCTGGCGAGGGAGGCCCTGGCGGCGGCGCCCGCGTAGAGCCCTTTGAGCTCGCCGAGTGTCGAGAGACTCGCCATCAGCAGCGCGGCGACCCACACCGGGATGCGGATGCGGTCGCGGCGCAGGGCGAAGCGGATGAGCGTGCCGGTGCCTGCCAGCAGGTGGCGGGAGTTGCTGCCCTCGCCGGCGGGCGGCGCCGACGACGCCGGCGCGGCGCCGGAGGGCGTGCCCGTCTCGGTACCGGTGGTCATCAGGCCGCTCCCCCGGTTCCGTTGAGGCTTCCGGCGCCGGCGTGGTGGCCGTTGGCGGCCAGCTCGTCGCCGTAGTGCCGGAGCATCAGCTCCTCAAGGGTGGGTGGATGGCTGGTGAGGCTGCGGATGCCGAGCCCGCTGAGGTGGCGTACGGCCTCGTCGAGGTGCGCGCCGTCGACGGCGAAGTGCACACGGCCCTCGCCGGTACGTACGTCGTGCACGCCGGGCAGTTCCTCCAGGCCTGTCACGGGGCGTGCGGTCTCGGCCTCGATGGTGGTGCGCGTCAGGTGCCGCATGTCGCTGAGCGTCCCGGACTGGACGATCTTGCCGAGCCGGATGATGCTCACCCGGTCACACAGCTTCTCGACCTGGGCGAGGATGTGGCTGGAGAGAAGCACGGTCTTCCCCGCGGCCTTGGCCTGGAAGATGACGTCCTGGAAGACGACTTCCATCAACGGGTCGAGCCCCGCGGTGGGTTCGTCGAGCAGCAGCAGTTCGGCGTCGGAGGCGAGTGCCGCGATGATCGCGACCTTCTGGCGGTTGCCCTTGGAGTAGGTGCGGCCCTTCTTCGTCGGGTCGAGGTCGAAGCGCTCGATCAGCTCGTCCCTGCGCCCGGTGTCGATCCCGCCGCGCAGCCGGGCGAGCAGCCCGATCGCCTCACCGCCGGTGAGGCCGGGCCACAGCTCGACGTCGCCGGGCACATAGGCGAGACGGCGGTGCAGGCTGACGGCGTCGTTCCAGGGGTCGCGGCCCAGGAGGCGTGCCGTACCGGCGTCCGCGCGCAGCAGGCCGAGCAGCACTCGGATCGTGGTCGACTTCCCGGCTCCGTTGGGTCCGAGGAATCCGTGGACCTCTCCTGTTCCGACGGCGAAGTCGAGCCCGTCCAGCGCGCGGGCCCGGCCGAACGTCTTCACGAGGCCGGAGACGGAGATGGCGGTGGTGGCTGTGTCCATGCTCGGGAAACTACGCTTGTTTCATAAATTTGTGAAGTTAAGGAAGCGTTAGGATCTTCCGTAAGCGACTGAGCAGGGAGAAACTGAACCGGTGACCGCAGAGCGATCAGAGGCCGAGACCGGCCGTCGGCCCGAACAGGCCACACCCGGTGCCGGACAGCAGCCGTCGGCCGAGCAGCTCCACTACGACGAGACGGCTTCGGGCTTCGTCGAGCGCTTCGCCGCCGACATGACGGAGGCGGGCATGCAGCGCATGGCCTCCCGGGTCTTCGCCTGCCTGCTCAGCTCCGACGAGGGTTCACTCAGCTCGGCACAGCTCGGGGAGCGGCTGCGCATCAGCCCGGCAGCCGTCTCCGGCGCGGTGCGCTACCTCTCGCAGGTCCACATGGTCAGCCGCGAACGCGAACCGGGCTCCAGACGCGAGCTGTACCGCGTACACGAGAACGTCTGGTACGAGGCGCTGCTCGACCGGGACCAGCTCCTCAGCCGCTGGACGTCCACGCTGCGCGCAGGTGAGCAGAGCCTGGGCCCCGGCACGCCCGCCGGGCGGCGGATCCGCGACACCTACGACTTCCTGGAGTTCATGCAGGGAGAGCTGTCGGGCATGCTGGCGCGCTGGTACGCCCACCGCGCAACCCGGGACGACCCGCAGAAGTGACCCCCGCGAAGTGACCTCGGCCGGTCGCCGTCCCGGCTCTGGGCGTGTGCACAGCGCCCGCCGCCCCCCGCACTCCGCCCGACTGCCCGCCTGCCCGCCTGCGCGCCTGCGCGCCGCATCACCCCGGCAGGGTGAGGCTCCAGGCCCGCGCCAGCGCCGTCCACGTACGGACCCTGACGGGGCCCCCGACCAGCGCGTCGGCGCGGTAGTGGAAGTCCGGCCCGGACACCGTCACCGCCCTGGCCCGCACCCGCACCGGCTCGGCCCCCTCCGCGCTCTGCGCCCGTACGGTCACCTGCGCCAGCCCGCCGCGCGCACCCTCGACTGGTGTGACCGAGACCTCCGTCACCGGCTCGTCGAGGTCGGCGAGCAGCTCCCCGTCGGCCTCCACCCGCAACCGCTGGGCGGGCAGCGGAACTTCGCCCCGCAGGCCGCGAGCACCACGCACCGCCCGCACCGATCGCGACAGCGAGCGTCGCGTACGTGACAACCCGGCCAGGCCCGGCAGGCTCGGCAGTCCCGGCAGGCTCGGCAGTCCCGACAAGGGTGCGTACTCGGGCTGCCCGGCACGCTCCGGCTCCTGACGCACCGGCCGCACCGGCCAGACCGCCGGGTTACGGTCCGCGCCCGTCCACGGCGCGGGCCCTTCCCCTCTCTCCCAACAGCCCGCCCTCTCCGGCCCGTCCGGGATGCGCAGGCCGCCCAGCACGACCCCGCCGCTGTCGTCTATCAGCAGCCCGAGCGTGTGCTCGACGCCGTCCAGGACCGTACGGGCCGCCGAGACCGCGTCCGGTGGTACGCCCAGCCCGCACGCCAGCGCCACCCGCTCCGGCGTGCCGACCGGAATCACCGAGAGGGCGGCGTCGCTCAAGTCCCGTTCGCGATGAAGCAGTTGAACTGCCCGCAGCAGCGCTCTGTCGTCCCCCACGACCACGGGGCGGCGACTGCCCCGGCGGGCGAGTGCCCGCTCGGTCTCCTCCTGGCTGTCCGGCAGGCACACCTTCACTCCGGGTGCACCCGCACACAGCACGTCACGCGCGATGCGTACGGACTCCCCGTCCCATAGCCGGGCGGCGGGGTCGATGACCACGAGCAGCGGGAGCTGCGAGGTCCCCGTGGGGTCTGGAGCCGACACCTTGTTCCTCTCTCAGGTAACCTCTCGGTGCAAGAGCCCCTGTCGCTGTTGCGCCAGGGGCTTCCTCTATCTGGGGCACCGGTCCGCGGCTCTTGCGATGGCAATAGCGCCACGCACGTGGGACATGCCCCGCCCGGAAGGGGTGTACGCCTGTGCCCGCACTTGTGCTGCTCGGTGCTCAGTGGGGTGACGAGGGCAAAGGAAAGGCCACCGACCTTCTCGGTGGCTCGGTGGACTACGTGGTGCGCTACCAGGGCGGCAACAACGCCGGCCACACGGTCGTCGTCGGCGACCAGAAGTACGCACTCCACCTCCTCCCCTCAGGCATCCTCTCCCCGGGGTGCATCCCCGTCATCGGCAACGGAGTCGTCGTCGACCCGTCTGTCCTGCTCTCCGAGCTGAGCGGGCTGAACGAGCGCGGCGTCGACACCTCCAAGCTGCTGCTCAGCGGCAACGCGCACCTGATCACGCCGTACCACACAGTGGTCGACAAGGTGACGGAACGGTTCCTCGGGAAGCGGAAGATCGGCACCACGGGCCGGGGCATCGGCCCCGCCTACGCGGACAAGATCAACCGGGTGGGCATCCGCGTCCAGGACCTCTTCGACGAGTCGATCCTGACGCAGAAGGTCGAAGCCGCCCTCGACCACAAGAACCAGGTGCTCGCCAAGCTCTACAACCGGCGCGCCATCGGCACCGAGGAGACCGTCGAGGAGCTGCTCGGCTACGCGGACGAGCTGCGCGGCTACGTCGCCGACACCACCCTGATCCTCAACAACGCCGTCGACGAGGGCAAAGTCGTCCTCATGGAGGGCGGCCAGGGCACACTGCTCGACGTCGACCACGGCACGTATCCCTTCGTCACCTCCTCCAACCCCACGGCGGGCGGCGCCTGTACGGGCGCGGGAGTCGGGCCCACGAAGATCAGCCGCGTCATCGGCATCCTCAAGGCGTACACGACCCGTGTCGGCGCCGGCCCCTTCCCCACCGAACTGCTCGACGCGGACGGCGAAGCGCTGCGCAGCATCGGCGGCGAGCGAGGCGTCACCACGGGCCGCGACCGCCGCTGCGGCTGGTTCGACGCGGTCATCGCCCGGTACGCGACCCGCGTCAACGGCCTCACCGACTTCTTCCTCACCAAGCTCGACGTGCTGACCGGTTGGGAGCGCATCCCCGTCTGCGTCGGTTACGAGGTGGACGGCGAGCGCACCACCGAACTCCCCTACAACCAGAGCGACTTCCACCACGCCAAGCCCGTCTACGAGTACCTTCCGGGCTGGACGGAGGACATCACGAAGGCCAAGACCTTCGCCGACCTCCCGAAGAACGCCCAGTCGTACG
>DATMEI010000391.1:0-5929 GCA_035556995.1 Streptomyces sp. | reverse complement strand
GGGACACGGAACTCGCCGGGCAGCAGATCGAAGCGGGGGACAAGGTCGTGGTCTACCACGCCTCCGCCCACTACGACGAGCGCGCCTTCCCCGATCCGTACCGGTTCGACATCACCCGCACGCCCAACGACCACCTGGCCTTCGGCCAGGGCCCTCACATGTGCCTCGGCGCGCACTTCGGCCGTCTGCAGATGCGGATCTTCTTCACGCAGTTGCTCACCCGCCTGCCGGAGCTGCAACTCGACGGGCCGCCGGTCCGTCTGGTCTCCAACTTCATCAACGGCATCACGCATCTGCCGGTGCGCTGGGCTCCGCCGCACCACTGACCGGCGGATGAGGGGGCCGCGCGGCGTCGTACCGGCCGGATCGCGAGGAGGTACGGGCCGTGCCGCATGCGCACGGACGTCCTCAACTCAGCCGCTGCCAGGCGCGCTTCAGCCGTCGTGCCTCCTCCAGCCGCCGCTCATACGTGGCACCGGCCACGACCAGCAGCAGTCCGGCGAGCGCAGGCATCAGCCAGCGCGGCAGCAGCCAGGCGACCTGGACGACGTACGGGGCGAGTTCGTGCACGCCGACCGCCGCGAGGGTGGCCCCGCCGAGCAGCAGCGGTGCCTGTGCCCGCCACCGGGCGCCCGCGAGTGTGGTGCCCAGCGCGGCGGCGCCCAGCAGCAGCGGGCGGAGCCAGTGCGGGTCGCTCGCCACCATGAACAGGCTCGGGAGGAAGGTGAAGGCGAGCCCGCCGCCGTACGCCCACCACGACGACACCCGGGTCGGCGCCGCCGCCTCACCGCCGCCAACCGGGCGCCTGCGCAGCCAGCCGATGAGTAGCAGGGCGGCGGAGACCGGCAGTGTGTACGCCTCGGGGGTGGAGATGCCGGAGGCGAACAGCCGTACCCACGTGGCGAGTACGAGCAGCGCCGCCGAGCCGTAGCCCGCACCCGGACGCCGGTCGGCGCGGAGGGCGGCACCCGCGGCGGAGACGGCGCAGAGGGCGAGTGCGAGCCAGAGCGTGTCGGGATACGGGGCGCAAAGCACGAGCGCGACCAACGCCGTCGCATAGCCCGTGCATTCGACGGCGAGTGAGATCGCCTTCCGTGACACGGGCGCCGTCGCAACCGCACCGCGGGCCAGCAAGGCCGCCGCCGGCACAGTGCCCACGGCGACCGCGAGCACCGCGAACGACGCCTGGTGCGCCGGGTAGTGCAGTGCCGCGGCAAGCGCCCCGGCCAGCCCGGCTGCGTACGCCACTGCCGACGCCGCCAGCGCGGCCCGGCGTCCCGGGCTGCCCTTCGGCGACCAGGCCGCTGTCGCCGCGGATGTCACGCACAGCAGGGCCAACACCCACAGGGTGGCGGTCTGTTGAGCGAGCGCCCAGCCGCTCGCGGTACCGGCCAGGGTGAGGCCCGACACCAGTGCGGTGACGCCGGTCCTGGCGTCCGCCACGGTGGCCGCGACGGCGAGCAGGACGATCGCCAGCGCGACGACGACGGCCACGGCCGGCACGTACGGCAGGCCGAGTGCCAGTGGCGCCGTTGCACCGGCGGCGACGCACACTGCAGTCAGTACGGGCAGCACGGACGACCGGGCTGCCGGTAGCCGGCTCAACACACCTTCGTCATCGGGTTGTTGACCGCCGCGTGCAGCCCCGCCGAGCGCGCCGGCGAGCAGCGGTACCGACAGCGCCAGCAGCAGGAGGATCAGCAGCGTGGCGGCAGAGCCGCTCCATGCGTGGTGAGTGGCGACGGCCTGCCGGACCGGACCGCGCGGCGGTCCCTCCCATGCCCGCGCCGCGAAGGACCACGGCCCGAACACCGCCTCCGTCACGGGCACCAGCGCCGAAACCAGAGCACCGCACTGCACCACAACGGCCGCCACCACGAGTCCGTCCGACTGCGGTGCACCCGGTGTACGCGGTGTACGCGGTGCATGCGGTGCCCGCACTACGCGCAGGATGAGCAACGCGCCCAACAGGCCCATCGCGCACAGCAGATACACCACCACCCGCCAGTCCCAGCCGGCCGTGCCTCCGGCTCCGACCACGGCCCACACGACGCCCCCCAGCGCCGTGATCAGCATCAGCCCGGCCGCCGTGCCCAGCGGACCCGCCAGCCGAAGGGCCTGGTGCCGCTGCCCCGCATGAAGCAGCACAGCCGCCGCCACCGCCTGCAGAGCGCTCCAACTTGCGGCCGAGGCAACACCGTTGGACTGCTGCGACAGCGTCACGCCCATCATCAGCGCGCCTGCCGGCACGGCCGCCGCGGCGGCCGTCAGCCGTACCGCCCGTGCGGTCGCTCGGGTGGCTTTGCCGTCCCGCTGCGGCGATACCGCCAGTGCGACGTCCGCAGCGAAGGTGAGCAGCAGCGCCACGGCGAGTCCGTAGGCCGTCAGATCCGAAGCCCCGTCCATGGTCAGCGCCCAAAGCGGCAGCGGCAGTTGAGCGACAGCGACGGCGAAGGGCAGCGGCAGCCGCAGCCCCGGTCCCGGCAGCGCCAGCCCGTAGCCGGCCCACAGTGCGGCGATCAGCGCCGCACTGGACGCCGAATAGCTGAGACCGTCCGCGTACGGAAAGCAGACCTCGTGCAGTGCGTACGCGTCCAGTGCCAACAGCGCCAGCCCGAAGCCGGCGACGGACTCGGCGGTGGCCACCAGCTCGCGGCGCAACAGCAGCAGCGGTGCGGCGAGGGTGCAGAGAGTGAGCCCGCCGAGCACCGCCGCACGGCCGCCGACACCCATATCGCCCCAGCTCAGCAGCGTGAAGGCGAACGCGGCGACGGTGAGCAGCACACCGCCGAGCAGGAGCAGGACGTTACGTGCGGTGTACGAGGAGGTCTCGGCCCGCCCCGCGGCCCACGCCTGGGGCACAGGTCCGTGCGCCGGCACCGGCCCGAAGGCACCGCCCGCAGCCCCACCCTGGGCCGACGCGCCTCGCGCAGCACCCTGCGCCGCGGCCCGCAACCCGGCCAGCAGGGTCTGTCGCCGCCCGTGGAGTGCGGCGCGCCGCTGTTCCAGACCGGCCAGCTCCGCGTCGATCCACCGCAACTCCCCGTGCTCCGCGCCGGTCAACGGCAGTGCGCAGTGAGGGCAGCCGGCGGGCCCATGCCCTTGCCCCTCTCCGTGCTCCGCCGCCTGTCCCAGCGGTCCACGGCAGTCAGGGCAGTATGCGAACGGATGCTTGTACTCCATGCGGGCAGCCTGACTCAGCACCGCACCGCTGACATCCGTCGGGGTACTCAGATCGGCCCTTTGCCGCCCGCCCGTCTCGTCGGGCACTTCGATCTACGGCAAAACACCCCATAGCAACGTAGCCAGGGTCGCGCCGGCCCGGCGTGTGTCAGCTGCTCACCCCGCGGTCGAGCTCCCACAGCTGCAGCAGGGACGAGGAGTTGAGCGCCCACTCCACGCCCATGATGTCGTCGCGGGCCGCGATGTACTGCTTGCCCTGCCACAGAGGTAGCACCGGCACATCGTCGGCAACGATGTCCTGGGCGCGGGCGAAGCTCTTCGTGGCGTCTGCACGGTTCGGCTCACGCCGTGTCTCCGGTATCAGTCCGTCATGGATCTCCTTGTTGCTGTACGGGGAGTTGAGGACGTTGTTCTTTTCGAGGAAGGGTG
Organism: Streptomyces sp.; assembly: GCA_035556995.1. Lineage (GTDB taxonomy): Bacteria > Actinomycetota > Actinomycetes > Streptomycetales > Streptomycetaceae > Streptomyces. The sequence continues at coordinate 2,317 of DATMEI010000391.1, read as the reverse complement.
CGATGAAGTTGTCCGCGTCCGGAAAGTCCGGGAGCCAGCCGAAGCCGTAGACCTGGTACTTCCCCTTGTACGCAGCGGAGCTGTAGGAACTCACGGGTTCGGTCTTGACCGTCGCGTCGAAGAGCCCGGTGTCGTTCAGCTGCTTCTCGAGCACCGCGAACTCCTTGGCGGACGAGCTGTTTCGGCCGGTCTGAGGGTAGTGAAGGGTGATCTTCACCGGGGTCTTCACCTTGGCGTCGCGCAGGGTGCGCTTCGCGGCTTTGGTGCTCGGCTCGCCGTACTCGTTGAAGAAGGAGTTCGTGTGCCCCGTCAGGCCGCCGGGGACGAGGGAGTACAGCGGCTCAGCGGTACGCGCGTACACGTCGCTGACCAACTGCTTGCGGTCGACGACCTGGGCGAACGCCTGCCGCACCGCGCGCCGTCCCACAGTCTTGTCCTCCGTGTCGAAGACGAGGTAGCGGACCCCCTGTCCCGTCTGCTCGACGAGCTCGATGTGATCGTCCTGGTCCGCCTCCAGTTGCTCGACGTACCGGGTCGTCATGCCGCGGCTCAGCAGATCGATGTCGCCGGAGTCGAGGGCCTTCTGAAGGGCGCGCGAGGTGGCGAAGAAACGCAGCTCGATCTCGTCGCTCTTCGCCTCGGCGCCGCCCCGGTAGTCCGGGTTCCTGGCGAGGAGCAGTTTGCGCCCCTCCTCGTCGAAGTCGTCGACCACGTACGGCCCCGAGCCGGTTCCCTCGGAGCCCTTGGCGACGCGGTCGGCGGGATAGGTCTCGCTGTCGACGATGGAGGCGGCGGGGGTGGCGAGCTTGTACGGGAAGGTGGCGTCCGGTTTTTTCAGGTGGAAGCTGACCTTGTTGCCGCCGGTGGCCTCGACCTTGCCGACGTTGCTGAGCAGTGAGGCCGGACCGCCCTTGACGTTGATGCCGAGCAGGCGCTCGACGGAGAACTCGACGTCCTCGGCGTTCAGTTTGTTCCCGTTGGAGAAGGTCAGCCCGTCCCGCAGGGTGCAGTTGTACTGATCGTTCCGCTTGTCGGTGAAGCCGCACTTCTCGGCCGCGTCCCTCACGGGGTCGGTGCCCGAGCGGGGCGGCCGCAGCAGCGTCTGGAAGGTGTTGCGCATGACGTTCCAGGAGCTGACGTCGTAGGAGGCGGCCGGATCGAAGGGCGCGGGGGTGTCCTCGGTGGCGGCGACTCTCGCCGTCGTACCCACCACGATGGTCTGCCCCTCGTCCTCTTTCCCGTCCACTCCGCCGCTGCAGCCGACCAATACGGAGGCAAGCAGCCCGGCCAGGGCGGGTGGCGTAAGAGTCCTGCGGGTCATGGTGCGCCCTCTCTCATCCGGCCTTCATCCGGCCAGAGGTAGTCGCACAGGCGAATGGCACGGAGAGACGTTCAATGTTTCTGCGGTGACAATCTGGAGCAGGGCGGCGCGGTGTGGCCACCCCGATCCAGATAAAGGATCACCGGGTCCGTAATACGGACGCGGGAACGTATCGCACGTCAGCGAACCAAGTGGGCACAATGGTCCGTGGATTGCCGTCTGAATCGACTTCCACCACATGAGCAAGGCGTTGTCGATGCCTCGTTCAGTGATAAACGTCACCGCGCCAACTCCGGTAGTGTGCGGGCGAGTTCGCTCCTTCAGTCGGCATCGGCAGGTATCCGGGCGCGTGCCGTACGGACCCCTGAGCAGGATCTGTTTGCGATTTCCGGATCGTTGCATCACGGGAAGCCGGTCGGGACCGCGGTCTCGTATCTGCCGCTCCACATAGCCCGCAATACGGCCATCGCCGAACCGAAGCGGCCGAACAGGCGTCAGCCCTTGTCGAGTTGGCCGGCCAGGTCGACCAGGTCGTCGGCGTACAGGTCGAACCGGTCCGAGGAGGTGGGCGGGTCGCCGGCTGGGCGGGCGACGTAGGCGGAGCGAAGGCCGAGGCCCTGCGCTGCGCGCAGGTCCCAGGCGTGGGCGGCGACCATCAGCAGCCGCTCCGGCGGTCGTCCGGAGACGGTGACGGCCAGCTGGTAGACCGCTGGGTCCGGCTTGTAGGTCCGGACGTCTTCGGCGGACAGGGCCTGGTGCCAGCGCAGTCCGGCGTGGGCGTTGAGTCCCAGCAGCGCCGTCCGGCTCGCGTTGGAGAGTCCGATCAGCGGGAACCGTTCGGCGAGCCGTGCGAGCCCCGCCACGGTGTCGGGCCACGGCGGGAGCCGGCGACCTGACAGGGCCAGTGCCGCTACGGCGGCGGGGTCGTCGACTCCGGCGGCGTCGGCGACGATCCGGGCGGCTTCCCGGTCGAGGACGTCGCTGGCGAGGTAGGGC
>DATMEI010000390.1:0-5672 GCA_035556995.1 Streptomyces sp. | reverse complement strand
GAGCTCGGGATCGGGCAGATCCATCGGGTACTCGCCGTCGAAGCAGGCGCGGCACAGCTGCGACTTGGGGATCGTGGTCGACTCGGTCATGCCGTCGATGGAGATGTAGAAGAGCGAGTCCGCGCCGAGGGACTTGCCGATCTCATCGACCGTGAGGCCGTTCGCGATCAGTTCGGCGCGGGTGGCGAAGTCGATGCCGAAGAAGCACGGCCACTTGATGGGCGGGGAGGAGATCCGCACGTGGACCTCGGCCGCACCGGCCTCGCGCAGCATCCGCACCAGGGCGCGCTGGGTGTTGCCGCGCACGATCGAGTCGTCGACGACGACGAGGCGCTTGCCGCTGATGACTTCCTTGAGCGGGTTCAGCTTGAGCCGGATTCCGAGCTGGCGGATGGTCTGGCTCGGCTGGATGAACGTACGGCCCACGTAGCTGTTCTTCACCAGGCCGCTGCCGTACGGAATGCCGCTGGCCTCCGCGTAACCGATGGCGGCCGGGGTGCCGGATTCCGGGGTCGCTATCACCAGATCGGCATCCGCGGGGGCCTCGGCTGCGAGCTTGCGGCCCATCTCGACGCGGGAGAGGTAGACGTTGCGTCCCGCGATGTCGGTGTCGGGGCGGGCGAGATAGACGTACTCGAAGACGCAGCCCTTCGGCTTCGCTTCCGCGAAACGGCTGGAGCGGAGGCCGTCCTCGTCGATGGCGATCATCTCGCCCGGTTCGATCTCGCGGATGAAGCTCGCGCCGACGATGTCCAGAGCCGAGGTCTCACTCGCGACGACCCAGCCGCGCTCCATGCGGCCCAGGACGAGCGGGCGCACACCCTGGGCGTCGCGGGCCGCGTAGAGCGTGTGCTCGTCCATGAAGACGAAGGAGAACGCGCCCTTCACACGGGGAAGGACGATGGGGGCGGCCTGCTCGACGGTGAGCGGCGTGCCGTCCTCGTCGGTCTGGCCGGCGAGCAGGGCCGTGACCAGATCGGTGTCGTTCGTGGCCGCGACACGGGTCGCCCGGCCGTTGCCCTGCGTGGACTGCTGGGCCACAAGGTCGGCCAGTTCGGCGGTGTTGACGAGGTTGCCGTTGTGCCCGAGCGCGATCGAGCCGTGCCCGGTGGCACGGAAGGTCGGCTGGGCGTTCTCCCATACGGACGCGCCCGTCGTCGAGTAGCGCGCGTGGCCGATGGCGATGTGGCCGCGCAGGGAGCCGAGAGATGTCTCGTCGAAGACCTGGGAGACCAGGCCCATGTCCTTGAAGACCAGGATCTGAGAACCGTTGCTCACTGCGATACCCGCGGACTCCTGACCGCGGTGCTGCAGCGCGTACAGACCGAAATACGTGAGCTTCGCGACCTCTTCCCCAGGGGCCCAGACACCGAAGACGCCGCAGGCGTCCTGGGGGCCCTTCTCATTGGGGAGCAGGTCGTGGCTGAGTCGTCCGTCACCACGTGGCACATGAGCGAGTCTAGGACAGGTGGCGCGTTGCTCCGAATCGGGGACATCGCTCGGGGAATCGGGTGACTCCTCCACTACCGGTGGTTACGACCCGGATGGGGCCTCACGGGCCGGCGCGGGTCAGCCGAGGAGGGGCAACTGGCCGTCCAGATCGGCCCGTTCACCGCTGGCGGAGACGGCACCCGCCGCGCGGGCGTCCGTCCAGGCGATCCGGCCGGTGGCGAGCCTGACCCAGGTGAGCGGATCGGTCTCGACGACGTTGGGCGGAGTGCCGCGAGTGTGGCGGGGCCCCTCGACGCACTGCACGACGGCGAACGGCGGCACACGCACCTCCACCGACGAACCGGGCGCCTTCACGGCGAGCGCATCGGTGAGTACACGCACGGTGGCCGCGAGTGCCAGGCGGTCGAGGGTGACCGCGGTGCCGGTGGCGCGTGCCAGGTCGTCGCTGTGCACGACCAGTTCGACGAGCCGGGTGACGGTGAAGTCGAGCATCCGCATCGCGCCGAAGCCGTGCGGGATGAGCAGATCGGCCCGTACGGCGGACTCAAGCACCGGTTCGAGCTGCGCGACGGCCTCGTTGATACGGGCGCCGGCGTCGGGGGCGTGACCGGACTCCTCGCGGGTCTCCCGGTCGAGGTCGCCGGAGATGGTCCCGGTGGTGAGCACCCAGGTCGGCAGGTCCAGCTCGGGGACTCTGGAGGCCGCCTCGGGGCCGGCGAGGAAGCGGGGCAGCGCGTCGATCTGCAGAGCGATGTGGACGAGGAGCCGGTGTACGTCCCAGCCGGGCAGCCCGGAGGGGAGTGCGCGCTGTTCGGCAGTCAGCTCGTGGGCGGCAGCGGTGACGGCCTCGACCTGGCCGATGAGGGCTTGCCTGACCCTGACGGGGTCGTAGCTGCGCTTGGACGGGGGGCTGCTGCGTTTGGCGGGCGGCATGGTCACGAGATTAGAGGGTGTTCCGGCCGTCTTGGGATGTTGTGGATGGTCCGGGATCGGCGGAGCAGACGGGGCTGCTTGCCGGGGCGCGGCCGGTCAGGGGGCGGGCAGGGGGCGGGCACGGGCCGGTCAGGGGGCGGGCAGCAGGCCCGTGCTCTCGCGGGCGACCAGCCGGTGCGCGGCGTGCAGCGTCGTGTGCGGCGCCTCCGGGTCGCCGGCGACGCGGGCGAGCAGGGCGTCCACGGCGAGCTGTGCGAGCTGCGGCTTGTCGGGGGCGACGGTGCTGAGGGAGGGGACGCTGAAGCGCGTCTCCTCGACGTCGTCGAAACCGATCACCGCGATGTCGCCCGGGACCGTACGGCCCGCGTCGTGCGCGGCGCGCACCACACCCGAGGCGAGGAGGTCGGAGAAGCAGAAGACGGCGTCGGGGGGCTCGCGCAGCGCGAGCAGACTGCGCATCGCCGTCATGCCGTCTCCACGGGTGAAGGCCGGCACGATCGGGGTGAGTTCCGGTTCGTGGTGCAGACCGGCGGACTCCAGCGCCTTGAGATATCCGCGGGCACGCTGCTGCGAGGTGGTGAAGACGGGGTCTGCCTGGAAGCCGACTGCGGCGATGCGGCGCCGGCCGCCGGTAAGGAGGTGGGCGGTGGCTTCCTGCGCGGCGAGGACGTTGTCGATCAGAACGTGGTCGGCGGGCACCTCGTAGTCGCGCTCGCCGAGCAGGACGAGGGGGACGCGGCGCTCACGGCGGGCGAGGGTGGCTTGATCGAGACGCTGCGGGGAGAGGAGCACCCCGTCGATGAGGGGGTCGGAGAGGCCGCAGGCGACGCGCAGTTCCGCCGCCGGGTCACCGCCGGTGTCCTCGATGAGGACGGAGACGTCGTGCTTGCGGGCGGCGTTGATCACCGCGGTGGCCAGCTCGGCGAAGTAGGGCTGGACGAGTTCGGGGACGGCCAGGGCGATGACGCCGCTGCGGCCGGTACGCAGGTGCCGGGCCGATGCGTTGGGCCGGTAGTCCAGCTCGGCGAGGGCGTTGATGACCCGCTGGCGTGTGGGCTCGGCGACGCGGACATTGCCCCGTACGACGTTGGAGACCGTCTTGATCGAGACGCCCGCACGCTCGGCGACGTCCTTGAGTCTCGTCCCGGTCATTCCGCTCCCCCCTCGGGCCACGCCGGCCCCTTCCCTCGCCCCGTATTCGCCCGGCCCGGATTCCGGTACGCCCCGGCTTCGGGGCCCGTCCCTGTGCCTGCATCCCCGGCAGAAAGATCTGTCCGATGTGTTGACGCCAGATTACGCCCTCAGTACAACGTTGGAACACCAGTTTCGGCGAGCTCGGGCGGATGACTATTCGCCATTCTTTCCTGTCGATTCCAACGTTGAACGGGCGTGGTGCGCATGCATGGCAGGAGGAGGTTCCTCGGCGCTTTCGGCGGCCTCGCCGCCGCCGGGGCGCTAAGTGGCTGCAGCAGTACGGTCGGGCAAGCCTTCACCGGGGCCGCCGGGCCGGCCTCACTGCTCAACTTCTGGCACCCCTTCACCGGTGGTGACGGCGCACAGCTGGACGCGATGCAGAGCGCGTACCGCAAAGGCAACCCGGCCACCGATCTGAAGACGACGACGCTGGTGTGGGGCTCCCCGTACTACACCAAGCTCACCCTGGCCACTCTCGGCAACCGGCCGCCGCAGGTTGCCATCACGCACGTCTCCAGGCTGCCCACGCTCGCCGCATCCGGGCTGCTCCGGGAGATATCCGGCTCCGAGCTGGACGAACACGGCCTGAGCTCCGACCGCTTCAAGAAGGCCGCGTTCCGCAGCGCGCACCACAACGGCAAGCTCTACGGGCTCCCGCTCGACACCCATCCCTTCGTGCTCTACTACCGCACCGACATCGCGAAAAAGGCGGGACTGCTGGACGACAAGGGCCAGTTGACGGACGTCGACGGGCCGGAGAAGTTCCTGGACGCGTTGCGGGCCGCGAAGGAGGCCACCGGCGTCTGGGGCGGCTCCATCGCCACCGTCAAGGATCCGGCGACCTGCTGGCGGCTCTTCTGGTCCCTGTACCGGCAGTTGGGCGCCGACCTCGTCACCGACGGCGGCCGAAAGGTGATCATGGACGTGGGCGCCGCCGAGGAAGCGCTGGCCTTCATCCGGCGCATGGCCGCGGAGAAGCTCATCCCTCCCGGCGCGGACGGCGACGGCGGCGCGATCACGCTGCTGACCGCCGGAAAGGCCGGTTTCCTGATGGACGGTGAGTGGCAGCTGCTCGCCGTACAGGGCGCGGTGAAGGACAAGTTCGACATGCGCACCTTCCCGCGCATCTTCCACGACGCCCCGTACGCGTGCGCCGCCGACTCGCACGCCTTCATCCTGCCGAGCGCACCCACCAAAAAGGCCCAACGAGCAGACAAGGCACTGGAGTTCACCCGGTCGATGCTCGACGCGAGCCTGCTCTGGGCCAAGGGCGGCCACATCCCTGCCTGGCAGTCCACCGCAGGCTCCGACGCCTACCACCGGCTTGAGCCTCAGGCGCACTACAGGGACGCCGCCGACAGCGCGGCGTACGACCCGGCCGCCTGGTACTCCGGCGCGGACAGCAACCTCTACCGGCGCTTCAGCGACGTCGTGTCGTCCGTGGTGGGCGGCCACACCCGCCCCGGCCCCGGTGCGGCGCGCATGCTCGCGGCCGTGAAGGACCTGGCAGGGATGGAGGCACCCGTATGAGCACGAGTACGAGCGTGCACCTGGGGGCCGGCACCGGCGTACCCGCGACCAGCAGCAGGACCGGGAGCACCCGCTGGACGGCCTCCGGGATGCTGCTGCCCTTCGGCGTCTTCTATCTGCTCTTTCTGCTCGGCCCTCTCCTCTACACGGCCGTCGCGGGCTTCTTCAACGACAGCCTCGTCAAGGACGGTCCGGGCGAATGGGTCGGGACGGCGAACTACGCGGAGGCGCTCTCCTCTCCGGAGTTCTGGTCCAGCCTCGGCCACACCCTCTGGTTCACCGTGCTGACGACGGTGCCGCTGATACTGCTGGCGCTGACGCTGGCCCTGATGACGGACCGCTTCTCGCGCGGGAAGTGGTTCTTCAGGCTGGCGTTCTTCGCCCCCTTCATGCTGCCTTCCTCGGTGATCTCGCTTCTGTTCATGTGGATCTACGCGGATCAGATCGGGCTGGCTCAGGGCGTGGTCAAGGGGCTCGGCGTGCTGACCCCGCCGTCATGGCTCGGCGACCCGGACTGGGCGATGATCTCGATTGCCGCCGCGACGATCTGGTGGACGGTCGGC
>DATMEI010000389.1:0-13426 GCA_035556995.1 Streptomyces sp. | reverse complement strand
ACCTGCCCGGAACGGACGGCGGCGGGGGCGCACACCGGCTCCGGGACGGCCGGACCGGCCGCGTAGACCGGAGGCGCCCGGAGCGCCGGGAGCGCCGGGAGCGCCTGCTCCGCCTCACACGTCCGCTCCTCGCGCCCGTCGCGCTCTGGATCGTCACCCGCGCTGTGCTGCTGCTGTGCGTCTTCAAAGTGGTCACGCTGCCGGGACCCGACTTCACGAACGACGTCAAGGTGATCTACCAGGGCTGGTTCGACGTCCTGAAATCCGGCGCCTTCCCGCAGGACGACGTGACCTGGCAGTACCCGCCCGCCGCCGCCCTCGCGGTGCTCTCGCCGGCGCTGCTGCCCTTCCTCGACTACCCCTCGGCCTTCTACCTGCTGGCCTGCGCCGCCGACGCCGCCGCCTTCGGGCTGCTCATCCGCGCCTCCTCACGGCCCGGCAGACGCCGCGCAGGCCTGTGGGCGTGGGTCGCGGGGGTCGCACTGCTGGGCCCGACCGCGTACGCGCGCTACGACTTGATGGTCACCGTGGTCGCCGTCGCCGCCCTGCTGGCCGGAGCGCGGCATCCCCGCACGGCCGGTGCGCTGGCCGCCTTCGGCGCGATGCTGAAGGTGTGGCCCGGGCTGTTGCTGCTCGGGACGCCGCGCGGCCGTCAGACGCGCACAGTCTGGACCACAGCGCTGATCGCCGGGGTCCTCATCCTGGGCGTCTTCGCCGCGTCCATGCCGGGTGCTCTCGCCTTTCTCGGCTTCCAGCAGAGCAGAGGCACCGAGGTGGAGTCGCTGGGGGCGCTGGTCCTCCATGTGGCACGGCACTTCGGCTGGCCGGGGCAGGTGCTGCTCAACTACGGCTCGATGGAGTTCATCGGGCCTCACGTGAACATCGTCAGTGATGCCGCGCTGGTACTGACCGTGATCGCCTTCGGCTGGCTGCTGCTGTGGCGGCTCCGCGCAGTGGAATGGACGCCCTCCACCCCTGCCGACGCCGCGCTCACGGCCGTACTGCTCTTCACGACCACCAGCCGCGTCATCAGCCCCCAGTACATGATCTGGCTGGTCGGCCTCGCAGCGGTCTGTCTGACGCTGCGGGCGAGCTGCCAAGTGCTGCCCGCGGTACTGGTACTTGTGGCGACCGGTGTGACGCTGCTGGAGTTCCCTCTGGGCTTCGCCCATGTCGTCGCCAGCGACTGGGAGGGCATCGCGCTGCTCGCTGTGCGCAACGGTCTGCTGGTCGCCGCCTCACTTCTCGCGTGCGTGCGCCTGTGGCGTACGACCCGGACCGCGGATGTGGCCGCGGCGGACGTCACGACAGTTCGTCGCGTACGTACGAGCGCCACCGCTCCGTGAACTCGCCCAGTGTCAGCCCCAGTTCCTCGCGCATGGCCCGGTCGACGCTCGCCTCGTCCCCGTTGCCCTCACCGCCGGTGCTCCCGGACTCCCCGACCCGCAGGTAGAAGTCCAGCAGCTTCGCGTCGCCCCACTCGCCGGCGATGAAGCGGCAGGCGAGCCAGCCGCTTTCGTACGCCCGCCCCAGCGCCTCCGGATCGCTGCCGAACCGGAAATCCCGGTCGGAGGGCAGCTCACGCGGCAGCTCCCCCGCCTCTGCGGCACGTACGAGCTCTGCTGCGGCGCCCTTCGGCGTACGGCCGGTGCCGCGATAACCGATCCAGTCGGCAAGTCCCTCCGACAGCCACAGCGGAGTGGCAGAACCGGTGTGGGTGCGCGTGGCGACATGAACCGTCTCGTGGGTCAAGACCACCTGCCGCCCTTCATCGCTCAGCTCCCCGTACGCCTCAGGGTTGACCACGATCCGGTCCGCGGGCGCCTTCGTGGACTCCCCGGCCTCTCCTGTGGTGACCGCGGCGATGCCCTCGTACGTCTTGGCGGGCGCGTCCAGCAGCTGTGCCATACGCCTCAGCGACTCGGGCGCCTCCACCACGACCCGGCGCGGCCACGGGCGCGTCCACACTCCGCTCACCTCCGAGACCGAACGGTCGGCGTCCCGCGCGAGGGCGCGCAGAGCTTCCCGGCTGCGGCCGACGCCGAGCACCATGCTCTGCTCACCCCGTACGACCGTGATCTCGCCCTGCTCCCACAGCTGCCGGTCGCTGCCCGGCAGTTCGGCGCTGACGTACCACCGGCCGTCGCGCTTGGCGAAGGCGAGCCGTTCGGTGGCGGTGACCGGGGCGCGGTCGTCGCCGCGCAGCCGGTAGCTCAGCCGCACGTCCGCCTCGACGCGGGCACGGCCGTCCCGCTCGGTGTGCCGCAACTTCAGGATCCGGTAGGACCACTCGGTGAACGGCAGGCGCTGCAGATTTCCGAACACCTTCCGCTGCGCCGTGCGGTAGCGGGCGGCCCGTGCGTCGGTCTCCGCCACATAGCGGCTTTCGTCCCCGCTGCGCACCGCGCTCGCCTGCCGCTCCAGCACACGCTGCAACGCCGCACGCTCGCGGTCCTCACGGGCGTCGCCACCGCCGGGACCGCACCCGCACGCCACGGCCAGCAGCGAGGCCGCCACAGCCGCTCTCAGCGGTCCGCGAGGGCCCGCTCCGCTCCACGCGTCACGCCACTGTCCAGGACCACCCACGCGGACGATCGTACGGGCGCGGCCACGAGCCGGCTCCGCGCAGGGGTGCCCCCCTGCCCTTCGGCTCAGGGACGGGTGACAGAGGAGACCGGCATCATGTTCACCGGGTCGTAGCGCACGGGCGCACCCGGGTGGGGCGCGTGCACCACCTGGCCGTTGCCGGCGTACATCCCGACATGGCTCGCGTCGTCGCGGTAGACGACCAGGTCGCCCGGCCGCGCCTGACTGAGCGGCACTTGCTGCCCGGCGGACCGCTGCCCCTGCGAGGTCCGCGGAATCGCCGTGCCGGCGCGTCCGTACGCCCACTGCGTGAGGCCCGAGCAGTCGAAGGCCTTGGGCCCGGCCGCGCCCCACACGTAGGGAAGGCCCACGGCCGAACGGGCGGCGGCCACAGCAGCGGCGGCGCGCTGGGAGGAGCTCCCGCCGCCGTCCGGGGAGAAGGAGCCACCGCGCTCCTGCGCCCTCGATGCGCGCTCTCGCTCGGCACGTTCGGAAGGCGTGAGCTTGTCCAGCAGGCGCCGCGCCGCAGCGAGCTTCTTCAGCACTGCCTTCTTCTGGTGTTTCAACTCCTTGCGCTGCCGCTCCAGTTCAGCGAGCTTCGTGCCCGCCTCGGTGCGCTGCTGCATCAACGCACGCTGCGCGCTCCTGAACCGGCCCAGCTTCTCCTGCTGGCGGCTCCCGATGCGGTCGAGGGTCGTGGCCTTGTCGAGATAGCCGTCGGGGTCCTCGCTGAGCATGAGCATGAGCGCCGGGTCGATGCCGCCCGAGCGGTACTGCGCTCCCGCGAACGAAGCGAGCGCCGACCGCAGGCGGTTGACGTCGGCCTGACCCCGCGCGGCACGCTCCTGTGCGTACTCGACCTGCCTTCGCAGCTCACCGGCGCGCTCAGCCGCCGCGTTGTACTTCTCGGTGGACGACTCGGCCTGCTCGTAGAGCCTGTCGATACGGGCGCCGGCCGCCTTCGCGGAAGGGGACCCATGGCCGTCATCGGGGCGTGCACCCGCCGGGGTTGCCGGCGTGAGCCCTGCTGCGGCACCTGCGACCGCCGTCAGCACGACGACCCTCGCGGGCCAGCCACGGCCGAGCCGGGCGGGTTTTCGATGAGACCGGTACGAGACCACTGCGGACGCGCTCCTTCCGTAAGGGCGTGTCCTGAAGCCCGCACCCGCGTGACCCGCCTCTGGCGGTCGGAGCGGCTTTCAGCACACACCCTGGTCGAACTGCGCGGCGAATCTAGCCGCACAGCCAGGAAGGATCCACGCACCGCGCGCGGCGCGGCAGTCGGGAGAAACGCGCCGACCCCGCCGATGACGCAGGTCACCGATGGGGTCGGGGGGTCATCACAGTACGTCCCTCATCACCCGTACGAACGACACCGTCCGGGGCCTGTGCTGACGTCTGTGCTGCCGAACTGCCTCAGTGCCGGGGAGCCGTGAGCAGCCGAAGTCGTCAGCCGATCCGCACGCCGAACTGGAACGGCATGTTGTTGATCGACTCGAAACGCACGCCGGCACCCGGCTTCGGGGCGTGCAGGATCTGCCCGTTGCCCGCGTAGAAGCCGACGTGGTGCTGGTCGCCGTAGAAGATGACCAGGTCGCCGGGGGCGAGTTCACCCCGGCCCAGCTGGGTTCCGGCCGTGGCCTGGTCCTGGGAGATGCGGGGAAGCGAGACGCCGGCCTGGTTGTACGCCCACTGCGTGAGGCCCGAGCAGTCGAAGGAGCTGGGACCGGTCGCGCCCCACACGTACGGCGAACCGACCTTGCTCTTGGCGGCGGAGAGGGCGGCGGCGGCACGCTGCGAGGCGGACGCGTCGCTGCCGAGATCGACGCGGGAGCTGGCGGCGCGGTCGGCGCGTGCCTGCTCGGCGGCGAGCTTGGCGCGCTCGTCCGCCGTCATGGAGTTGAGCAGCGAACGGGCCTCGGAGAGCTTGCCCTGGATCTTCTTCTTCTTCTCGCCGAGTTCCTTGCGGGTGTCGGCGAGGTCGTCCAGCTTGTCCGCGGCTTCCTTGCGCTGCTGCGCCAGGTTGCGCTGCTTGCTCTGGATCTTCTTCAGCGCCTCGGCCTGCTTGGTGCTCAACTGGTCGAGCGTCGAGGCCTTGTCGAGGTAGCTGTCCGGGTCCGAGGAGAGGAAGAGCTGCACGGACGGGTCCACACCGCCGGTGCGGTACTGCGCGGTGGCCATCGAACCCAGGCCGTTGCGCATGTCGTTGAGGTCGTCCTGCCCGCGCGCCACGCTGTCCTGGAGGTTGCCGACCTCCTTGTTCAGCTTGCTCTGCTTCTCCTTGGCGCCGTTGTACTTCTCGGTTGCCGCCTCGGCGTCCTCGTAGAGCTTGTCGACCTTCTCCTTGACCTCCTTCTCGGAGGCCTTGGGTTCGGCTTGTGCCGCCTGCGTGGTGAGGGCGACCGCCGCCGCGGCGGTTGCCGTGAGCACGGATACGCGACGAGTACGGCTGGGCTGCTTGGGACGACGGTGGGACGCCACTGGGGCGAGCTCCTTCTTCCTGAGCCGCCTGCCGGACTGACACTCCGGCTCCACTTCGCGGGGGCTCAGTGGAACGAGGCGGTCCTCCGCTGCCGTCCCGGATGGACGGTCAACCTCGCGGAGGGTTCGGGGCCAGACATTAGCCATGGGTAATCGTGGGATCAAATCACTCTGGGAAAAAACCCGTCACACAAGCAGATTCTTTACTCAGCTCGCACAGGGAGCGATGAAGGAGTCACACAGGGATGCGAACGCGGCCCTCGCGCACGAGTGTTGAACTCCACTCGGGTCATCGCTTGCGGGCCGGGGAGGGGCTAGGTACGTCCGAGGCGGCGCAGAAGGAGAGCGGAGGCCACGGGCCGGGCTCCCGACGCCGCGCTGTCGTCCGCCACTTCGCGGTCGGAGGAGACGACCACGACTGGCCGGCCTGCGGGTTCTGCCCGTACGAGCTGCCGGATGAGTTCGTCCGCCGTCTGGCCCGGCTTGCTGAAGAGCACCCGCACCCCGCGCGGCGGCGCCAGCAGTACGGGGGCGGCGAGTTCGGCTCCGTCGAAGACACAGGTGACCTCGGCACCGGACTGTGCTGCGAGCGCCGCCAGACCGCCCAGCAGCCGCAGCCGCTGCTTGTCCAACGGCATCGTCGGATAGCCGGTCTTGGTGACGTTGTAGCCGTCGACGACCAAGTGCGCCTGCGGGAGGGAGAGGAGCTGGTCGAGCAGCTCCGGGTCCGTCTCGGACAGAGCACGTGCGGCGATGTCCCGCGGGGTCATTCGGGCGGGTTCGACGGCGTCGACGGTCTCGGCCGGCCGGTTCGCCGTGGGAGGCAGCGCCAACTCGCGGCGCAGACCCTGCGCGGCGTCCAGCACGGTGTCCAGCAGCAGCCGCACCCGCATGTCCTGCATGCTGCGTCCCTCACGGGCCGCCCGCCGCCCGGCCTCCAGCGCCGACTCGGTCTCGGCGAGCCGGGTGCGCAGCCGCCGGCTCTCGCTGTCGGCCGCCGTCTTGTCCGCGGCCGCGGACGACCGCAGCGCCTCCAGGTCCGCCCGCAACTTCCGCACCTGGGCCTCACCGCGCTTCACGTCGCTCTGCGCGCTGCGCAACTTCCGCTGGGTCGCCTCCAGTTCCCTGCGGGCCGATTCCAGCTCGTCGCGTCCGCGTTCCGCCTCGGTACGGGCGACGGCGCGTGCCCCGGCCAATTCGCCGCGGAGCCTGGCCAGTTCGCGCTGGGCTTCCTCGCCCGCCTGCTCGGCCTGCGCCCGCTGGGCCTCCTCGCCGGCCGCCGCGACGAGTTTCGGCCAGTCGGCGGGACGCAGCACGTAGGCGACTGCCGCCACGTCGACGGGGTCCGCGGCGGGCGGCGGCGACCCCGAAGACAGCGCCTCGGTCAGTTCGGGGAGCCGCTCCCGCAGTTGCTCGGCGATCCTCTCCCGGAAGACCGCATCGTTCTCCAGGGACGCGGCGATCGCGTTGGCACCGAACTTGGTGCGGCGTTGCGGGGTGAAACGGGCGTACTGGCGCAGCGGGACGGGAAGCTCGCTCACGGTCAGACCGCCGAGCGCGTCCCCCGTGAGGGCCACGACCCGGCGGCGCACCTTGTCGGGCAGCGGGCGGTCGAAGACATCGGCGTCACCGGCGGCGCGGGCGTCTTCCCCGTGCCCATCCGAGCCGGGGGGCTCTTCTCCCGGCCCCGATGCGGCATACGACGTCGACGGCTCACGCTCTTCGCCGTCGCCCGTCCCTTCCACCACCGTTCACTCCCGCCGCTTCTCAGACCTCTGCGCCCGGCCGGTCGACGAGCTCGACCTGGTCGGCGGCGTCGCACCACCGGCAGCGCACGGATTCGATGCTCTCACTGAGCACCTCCTGCTCCTCGACCTTCGGATCACCGGCCAGATCCAGATGGACGAACTCGACGACCTTGCTGGAGCGCGTCACGTCGAAGCGCGTCAGATTGCCGCACAGCGTGCAGCGCCACCGGGTGCCTGCCGTGGGCGTGGGGACCGTCATGGTCTCGACCTCATTCCTTCGAGCGTTCACGAGCTTCGGAGCGGTGAAAGCGCGGATACGTGCGGTAACCGGACGGAAGCGCAGCAGCGCTTGCCGTAACCCTAAGACCTGCCGCACATCCCGTGTGTCGAGGAGTCTGCCCAGTGGCCGAGCCATCATGATCCGCCTCATGCCGAAGCACCCCGTGCTGACCTATTCGCTCATCTCCCTCTGCCTGCTCATCTTCCTCATCAGCCCGGCGTCCGGCTTTCTGCCCACCTACGGGACCGGCAGCTCTCTGCACCGCGCGCAGGCCGAATGGTTCCAGCGCTGGGGAGTGCTCCCGCACACGATGTGGGACGGCGCCCTCCGCCCGTTCCTCACCCCTCTCACCGCACTCTTCCTGCACGCGAACTGGCTGCATCTGCTCGGCAACGTCCTCTTCCTCTACGTCTTCGGCGGCCCGGTCGAGCTGCGCATGGGCCGGCTGCGCTTCGCCGTGTGCTACGCGAGCGTCGGCTACACCGCCATGCTCTGTTACGCGGCCGCTCACCACCACTCGACGCAGACCCTGGTCGGAGCGTCGGGTGCCGTCTCCGGGATGCTGGGCGCCTTCCTCTACCTCTATCCGAAGGCACGGGTGACCAGCGTCTTCCCGTTTCTGCTCTTCCTGCCGCTGCGTTTCCCCGCCTGGCTGGTGCTGCTCTTCTGGCTCGCACTGCAGTGGATCGCGGCACGGGACGACACCGACGGACCGGGCGTGGCCTACCTCGCCCATGTCGTCGGATTCACCCTGGGCTTCCTCTACGCGTGGCTCCGATTCCGTACGGCTACAGTGGGCACGCCCGCTCCGGCGACCCAGGGAGAGTCCACACCGTGATCACCTCGATCGTGCTCATCAAGACCAGCACCGACCGCATTCCCGAGATCGCCGAGCAGATCGCCGCGCTCGACAGTGTCAGCGAGGTCTACTCGGTCACCGGTGCGCACGACCTGATCGCGATCGTGCGGGTGGCACAGCACGACGACCTCGCAGACATCATTCCCGGCAAGATCAGCAAGGTGCCGGGGGTGCTCTCGACGGAGACCCACATCGCGTTCCGCACGTACTCCCAGCACGACCTGGAGTCGGCCTTCGCCATCGGGCTGGACGCCTGACGCGTCAGCGGGCAGGCGTCACCCTCGCGCCGCCCGTACCCGCTCCGTGCTGTTCCTCCGGTACGCAGCGCCCCTCCTCCGTGCGGTAGCGCAACCGCGCCCCGTTCCGCACCAGTTCGCGTACGGCCCGTACGAACCGTTCCACATGCTCGTCCGGTGTACCGGCGCCGATGCTGACCCGGACGGCGTTCAAGGACTCGGCCCGGGACTCCGGCGAGCCGCACCCGCCGGGCTCCTCGCTCCCGGCGCCCAGCAGCGTCCGCACCAGCGGGTGCGCGCAGAAGAGGCCGTCACGCACGCCGATGCCGTACTCGGCGGAGAGGGCGGCGGCGAAGTGCGAGCTGTTCCAGCCTTCGACGACGAAGGAGAGCACACCCACCCGGCCGTCGGCTGCTTCCCGCGGTTCCGTCGAGCCGCCGCCGAAGAGGGAGAGCACCTTCACCTCCGGCACCTCGGCCAGAGCCGTCAGCAGCCTGCTGGTCAACTTGCGCTCACGCGCCACCAGTTCACCGAAGCCGGCCTCCGTCAGCGCCCTGCACGCGGAGGCAATGGCGTACGCACCGATCACGTTCGGGGAACCGGCCTCGTGCCGGGCCGGGCCACTGTGCCACTCCACGTCCAGACCACCGTCGGCACCCCGTACGACCGTGCGGCTGGCACCGCCGCCCGCGAGGTACGGCTCGGCCGCGTGCAGCCAGTCGGAGCGTCCCGCGAGGACACCGGCCCCGAACGGCGCGTACAGCTTGTGCCCGGAGAAGGCCACCCAGTCGACGCCCAGTTCACCGATGTCGACGGGATGGTGCGGGGCAAGCTGCGCGGCGTCCAGGACGATTCGCGCGCCGTGCCGGTGTGCGGCTTCGGCCAGCTGCCGTACGGGCCAGATCTCGCCCGTGACGTTCGACGCACCCGTCACGCACACCAGTTTCGGGCCCGCGGGCGCGGCGTGCAGCTTCTCCTCCAGCGTCGCGACCGCCTGCTCGGGCGAGCGGGGCGCGTCGAGCCACGTGGTCTCCCGCTCCCGGCCCCTCCACGGCAGCAGCGCCGCGTGGTGCTCGGACTCGAAGACGTACACACGGGTGCCCTCGGGCAGCGCGGACGCCAGCAGATTCAGTGAGTCCGTGGTGGACCGGGTGAAGACGACCTCGTCGGTCCCCCGGCAGCCGAGGAAGCGCGCCACAGTGGCCCTGCTCTGCTCGAAGAGCGCGGTCGAGTGCTGCGAGAGGTAGCCGGCGCCCCTGTGCACGCTGCCGTAGTACGGGGCGTAGGCGGCAACGTCGTCCCACACACGCTGCAGTACGGGCGCGCTGGCGGCGTAGTCCAGTGCGGCGTAGGCGACTTCACCACCCGTCGCGAGCGGCGCCCGCACGTCCAGGCCCAGCACGGGCAGCGGCGCGGCACAGGAAGCAGCCGGCGCGGGCGCGGCTGCTGGTGTGGATGCAGGTGCAGTGATCGTGGCAGAGGTGCTCACGGCATGTCTCCCTCAAGGACCAGGGATCCCTGGCGCTTGGGGCCTCCCCGCCGGAGCAGGGAAGAGGGATCCGTGCTTGCCGCAGGACCTTGCTGTCATGCGGCCCGGTCATCACCCGGGGCACCCCACCACGGACGGAGGGTTGCCGGACAGCGGGCCGGGGCCTTGATCGCTGTCACTCGTGACCTGGCCGGGAGTATGGCACAGAGCTCCCACGGAGGCACCCCGCCGTCCGTATCGCGGACAGCACCGCACACCGTTGACGGGTTGCAGGACAACGCCAACTGCGCACGGACGGCGGGCATTCCGCCGACGTTCACATGTGGGACGCGGCCACCCAGCGCTCCAGCGCATCCCGGGCGGCGCCGCTGTCGACCGACTCGGCCGCCCGCTCCATGGCCGCGCTGATCTGAACGGGCAGCGGCCCCTCCCCCGGTTCGAGGGCGACGAGGGCAGCGGCGGAGTTGAGCAGGACGGCATCCCGCACGGGGCCCTTCTCACCGTCCAGCAGGCGCCGGGCCACATCCGCGTTGTAGGCCGCGTCAGCTCCGCGCAGCGCCTCGACGGGCACGATCTCGAGCCCGACGTCCCTCGGGTCGAAGGACTCCTTGCGCACCGCGCCGTCCCGTACGACCCAGACCGTCGAAGTGGCCGTCGTGGTCAGCTCGTCCAGACCGTCGTCCCCGCGGAAGACGAGGGCCGAGGAGCCGCGCTCCGCCAGCACGCCCGCCATGATGGGCGCCATTCGGGCGTTCGCGACCCCCGTGGCCTGCGCCTGCACGCGCGCCGGATTCGTCAGCGGGCCGAGGAAGTTGAAAGAGGTGGGGATGCCCAACTCGCCCCGGGCGTTGGCCACATGGCGCAGCGCGGGGTGGAACTTCACCGCGAAGCAGAAGGTGATCCCGGCCTCCGAGGCGACCTCCGCGACCCGCTGCGGCGTCAACTCCAGATTGACGCCCAGCTTTTCCAGTACGTCCGAGGCTCCGCTCGCGCTCGATGCCGCGCGGTTGCCGTGCTTGACGACCTTCGCACCGCAGCCCGCGACCACGATGGCGGACATGGTGGAGATGTTGACCGTCTTCGCGCGGTCGCCGCCCGTACCGACGATGTCGACCGTCGGGCCGGGCACCTCGATGACATTCGCGTGCGCGTACATCGCCCGTACCAGACCGGCGATCTCGTCGACCGTCTCGCCCTTGGCCCGCAACGCCACCGCGAATCCCGCGATCTGAGCGTCGCTGGCCTCGCCGCGCATGATGTGGTCCATCGCCCACGCGGTGGATTCCGCGCTCAGATCCTCACCGGCGAGCAGGGACGTCAGTACGTCCGGCCAGGTGTGGGGGCCCCCGGCGGGAGAGCCGGCAGACGGTACGGCGCTCATGATCCCTCCTGAGGTCCTCGAAGCGGCAGAAAAGCTGGACGCACACCGCCGGTTCCGGTGCCGGCAGCGGCAAAGAAGCCTGGCGGCACCACGAGCGGGGCGCGGGGACGGGCCTGGGAAGAAGGAATCTGGATCTCCCGGGCCCGCACCCACCCTAGCGGCCCCGGGCCCCGGTCAGGGCAACCGCCCGAATGCGGAGTCGGAGTACGGCGCACCACGTGCGACGTGCACGCCCGAGGGGCCGGGCTCCCCTCGGGAAACCCGGCCCCTCGTATGTGACGGCGGCTCTGCTGCGTGCGGCAGCGGCTCAGTGGTGGCCGTGGCCGCTGCTGATCTCCCGGTACTCCTCGGCGGAGGGCTTCGGAATCTGGGCCTGCTCGCCGTAGTAGCCCTTCGAGAGCCGTGCACGCAGCTTCTGACCGCGGCCGACCTTGCGCTGGACCCCGTTCTCGTCCGTCTCGGGGCCGACCTCGTAGGGCTTGTGCTGGTCGTGCGCGGTGAGCGTGTGCAGCTGCTCCTGCGACAGTTGCTCGTGCACCTCGATGAACTCACCGTGCGGGAGCCGCTTGATGATGCCGGACTCCCGTCCGTGCAGCACCTTCTCCTTGTCCCTGCGCTGAAGGCCCAGACAGATCCGCCGCGTGATGAAGAAGACCACCACGGGCACCACGAAGAAGGCGATGCGCGTGAACCACGTGATCGCGTTGATCGAGAGGTCGAAGTGCGTGGCCACCAGGTCGTTGCCGCCGCCGACCAGCATCACCGTGTACCAGGCGATCCAGGCGCAGCCGAAGGCCGTACGGGTCGGGGCGTTCCGCGGGCGGTCCGCGATGTGGTGCTCCCGCTTGTCCCCCGTCACCCAGGACTCGATGAACGGATAGACGGCGATCGCCGCGAGCACCAGCGGGAAGACCATCAGCGGGATGAAGACACCCATCACGAGGGTGTGGTCCCACAGGTGGATCTCCCATCCCGGCATGATGCGGATCAGGCCCTCGGAGAAGCCCATGCACCAGTCGGGCTGTGCGTTCGTGGAGACCTGGTCCGGACGGTAGGGGCCCAGCACCCAGATGGGGTTGACGGTGAACGTCGCCGCGATGACGGAGATGACACCGAAGACGAGGAAGAAGAAGCCCCCCGCCTTGGCCATGTACACCGGCAGCAGCGGCATTCCGACGACGTTCTTGTTCGTACGGCCGGGACCGGCGAACTGCGTGTGCTTGTGGTAGAAGACCAGGATCAGGTGGGCCACCAGCAGGCCCAGCATGATGCCCGGCAGCAGCAGCACGTGGACGGAGAAGAACCGCGCCACCATGTCGTGCCCGGGGAACTCGCCTCCGAAGAGGAACATCGACAGGTAGGTGCCGACGATCGGCACGGACAGCACCGCGCCCTCCATGAACCGCACGCCGGTGCCGGAGAGCAGGTCGTCCGGCAGGGAGTAGCCGGTGAAGCCGGTGAACATGCCCAGCACGAACAGCAGGAAGCCGAACAGCCAGTTGATCTCGCGCGGCTTGCGGAAGGCGCCGGTGAAGAAGACGCGCATCATGTGCACGAACATCGCGCCGAGGAAGATCAGCGCGGCCCAGTGGTGGATCTGCCGGACGAGCAGACCGCCGCGCACGTCGAAGCTGATGTCCAGCGTGGACGCGAATGCCTCCGACACCAGCTGGCCCTGCATCGGCACGTAACTGCCGTGGTACTCCACCTCGTTCATCGACGGGTGGAAGAACAGCGTCAGGTACACGCCGGTCAGGATGATGATGATGAAGCTGTAGAGCGCGACCTCGCCCAGCATGAAGGACCAGTGGTCCGGGAAGATCTTGCGCATGTTGGTCTTGGCCAGGCTGTAGATGCCCAGCCGGCCGTCTGCCCAGTCGGCGACCCGTTCACCTGCGGGTGCCTGCCGCTTCGTTGCGGTGCTCTCGCTTGTAGTACTCATGCTCGACGCTCCCAGTAGGCCGGGCCCACGGGTTCTTCGAAGTCGCCCTGAGCTTCGAGGAATCCGTCGTTGTTGACGCTGATCTTCAGCTGCGGCAGCGCGTGGCCGGCCGGTCCGAAGATCACCCGCGCACCGTCCGACAGGTCAAAGGTCGACTGGTGGCACGGGCAGAGCACGTGGTGCGTCTGCTGCTCGTAGAGGCTTACCGGACAGCCGACATGGGTGCAGATCTTGGAGTAGGCGACGATCCCCTCGTGGGACCAGTCCAACTCCCGCTTGTCCTTGATGTCCTCGGGCTCGAGGCGGACGAGCATCAGGGCCGCCTTGGCGATCTCCTTCTGGAAGTCCTCGTCGTCCTCCTCCAGACCCTCGGGCATGGCGAAAGCGAGTGACCCGACGCTGATGTCCTCAGGACGCAGTGGCT
>DATMEI010000388.1:0-9816 GCA_035556995.1 Streptomyces sp. | reverse complement strand
GCACCGCAGATCACCAGGCAGGGCAGATCGCCGGGGACACGTCCTGCCAGCCAGGCGGCCAACGGGGCGGCGGCGGCCGGTTCCACGGCGATCCGGCATTCCTCCCAGAGCCGGTCGCGGGCACGCAGGATCTCCTCGTCGCTGACGAGCACCGACGTCACGCCGTGCGATTCCAGTACGGCGAAGGGCACTTCGCCCACTCGCCTGGCCCCGGTCGCGGAAGCGGCGACGGAGTCCACCGGGGAATCCACCGGCCGTCCGGCGGCGAACGCGTCATGCAGACACCGGCATCCCTCCGGTTCGACGCCCACCACGGGACGTCCGCCTGCAGAGAGCGCGGTGCCCGCCGCGAGCCCGCCGCCGCCGACAGCGACCACGAGCGCGTCCACGTCGGGGGCGTCGGCCACCACTTCGGCGGCCACGGTCCCCTGCCCGGCGACGACAGCAGGGTCGTCGTAGGGGTGCAGAAACCAGTGGCCGGGCGCCGACGCGGCCGCGACGGCGGCGGATGCCGCCTCGGCGAAGTCCGCGCCGTGCTTGACGAGCCGGGCGCCTGCGGCCTGGATGCGCCGGGCTTTCGCCGCCGGGACCGTCTCGGGGACGTGGACCGTCGCCGGGACGCCGAGCAGCGCCGCGGCGGTGGCAGTCGCGAGTCCGTGGTTGCCGCCGGAGGCAGCGACGACATGGCCGTCCGGTGGCCCGGCGAGCAGGGCGTTGAGCGCTCCGCGCAGCTTGAACGAACCGCTGCGCTGCAGATGCTCCAGCTTCAGCAGCAGGCGTCGCCCGTCGATCTCCAGGTCGAGGAGCGGGGTCCGGCGGGCATGGGGGCGGATCCGCTCGGCGGCGGTACGGACGTCGTGGGACGAGAGCGTCGGGGCGGAGCTGTTCATGCACCCATGCTCCGCGACACCGGGCCTCGAACACCAGCGACGATCAAGGAGGGCACCTCACCGCCGCCGGACGGCCGGGAAGCGGGCATCCGCAGGTCGCCCGCCTGTGCCGGGGTGTGGTGCTCTGACCGGTTGGGGCCGTCTCGTTACACCGCTGGCTTGACGGGTGGTATGTGCCAGGTGGTTGTCTGCACGAGACACTTGTACGCACTCGGAAACGGAGCCCCCGTGCTCATCTTCGGCACCTCGTCCAAGATGCATCAGCTGGCGATGCTGAACCTGCTGTGCAGCTTCTGCGGCAATCCGTCGGCTCACGCCCTGCGTAAGCGGGTGACGAAGTTCTCGCTGTTCTTCATTCCGCTGTTTCCGGTCATGCCGGCGAAGCACCAGCTGCAGTGCACCTTCTGCGGCGCTGCGAGCGAGGTGACGAAGGAGAACGCGGATCAGCTCATCGCCCAGGGCGGTGGCGGCCAGCCCCAGCAGGGCGCTCCGCAGCAGGGGCAGACCCCGCAGCAGGGCAACCCGTTCGCCGGTCAGCAGCCGCAGGGCGGGCAGCCCCAGGGTGGCGGCCGGCCGCCGCAGAATCCGTACCAGTCCTGACCCCGGCGAGGGTGAGACGGGACCGGGCCCGGGGGCCGTCGGTCCCGTCTCCCGGTACTACGACTGCCGCTGCCACGAGGCGAGATACGCGTCGATCTCGTCGTTGAGCCCGGCCTTCCCGGCCTTGTCCATGAAGGACGCCCGCACGGCGTTCTGGGCGAGCGACGCGATACCCGCCGCGTCCAGGCTCAGCAGCCGTGCCGCGATGGCGTACTCCGTGTTGAGGTCGGTGCTGAACATGGGCGGGTCGTCGCTGTTGACGGTGACCAGGACGCCGGCCTCGGCCATCTCACGAATCGGGTGGTCCTCCAGGTCCTCGACCGCGCGGGTGGCGATGTTGGAGGTGGGGCAGACCTCCAGGGGGATCTCCTGCTCGGCCAGGTGCTGAAGCAGCCGCGGGTCCCGAGTGGCGCTCGTGCCGTGACCGATGCGTTCGGCGCGCAGCGAGGTGAGGGCGTCCCAGATCGTTCCGGGCCCTGTGGTCTCGCCGGCGTGCGGCACGCTGTGCAGCCCCGATGCGATCGCACGGTCGAAGTACGGCTTGAACTGCGGGCGCGGAACGCCGACTTCGGGGCCGCCGAGACCGAAGGAGATCAAGCCGTCGGGGGCCATCTCCGTGGCGATGCGGGTGGTCTCCTCCGCTGCGGGCAGCCCAGCCTCGCCCGGGATGTCGAAGGTCCAGCGGAGGACGACGCCGAGTTCCTTCTCCGCTGCGTGGCGCGCGTCCTCGATGGCCTCCAGGAAGGCCTCGGCCGGTATCCCGCGGCTGGTGGAGCTGAAGGGCGTGACGGTCAATTCGGCGTAGCGCACCTGCTGGCGAGCCAGGTCGCGGGCGATCTCGAAGGTGAGCAGCCGTACGTCCTCGGCGTCCCGCAGCAGATCGACGACGCCGAGGTAGACCTCGATGAAGTGCGCGAAGTCGGTGAAGGTGAAGAAGTCCCTCAACGCCGCGGGATCGGCCGGAACCGGGGAATCGGGGTGCCTGGCGGCGAGTTCGGCCACGATGCGCGGTGAAGCCGAGCCGACGTGGTGCACGTGCAGCTCGGCCTTGGGCAGCCCGGCGATGAAAGCGGTGAGGTCGGACAACGAAAACCTCCAGTGGGAAGGGAGCCGGATCATCGTATGCGGGCCGTCCCTACGGGCGAATAGCATGGTGCCCGGGACGCGAAACCCCAGGAGGGGACACATGGCAGACGACACCGGACAGCCCGGGCGGTCCGGCGACGGGCAGCACAATCCGTGGGCGCCTCCCGACGAGGGGGTCTCACTCGGCAAGTCCGGCAAGTCCGGCAGTTGGGGAGAGAGCGAGCAGGACCAGCAGCGCCGGTCGGTGGCCGAGCAGCCGACGGTCACTTCCGGTTCCGGTGCCGCGCCGCCGCCTCCCGTCCCGCCCGCTCCGGGTTCGGCACCAGGCGGTCCTGGAGCCGGTGCCGCTTCCGCTTACGGGGTGTCGTCGCCGTACGGACCGGGGCAGGGCCCGCCAGGCCAACAGCCGGGCGCGGGCCACGGATACGGCTACGGACAGGGCGGCCAGGGGTACGGACAGGGCCAGGCGTACGGACAGGGTTACGGCCAGCCGCCCCCCGGTTCCGCCTACGGCCATCCGCCGTCGGGGCCGCCCCCGCCTTACGGCTACGGCTACGGCTACGGCACCGGCCCGGGGCACGGACCGGCCGGATACGGCTGGCACGGCGCGGCCCCGTCCAACGGCAAGTCCGTTGCTGCCCTTGTGCTCGGCATCATCAGCATGGTCGCGGTGTCCACCTGCTGGGGCAGCTTCCTCGGCATCATCACCTCGCCCATCGCGCTCGGTCTCGGTCTCTCCGCGCGGCGCGGTGTCGACCGCGGTGAGCTGGGCGGACGAGGTCAGGCGGTGGCGGGATTCGTGATGGGGATCGTCGGGACGGTCCTCTCCGTGATCATCATCACGGTGCTCGTGCTGATGTTCACGGTCTTCCGGGAGGACCTGGAGAAGTCGGACCCCGACTCCGGAGGCGGGCCCTCCATCGATGCGCGGGGCAGCGTCACGCTCGTGCTGGACAGGACTGCGGATAATGGGGTGTAAATCCGTGCGGGGTACAGATTCCGTGGCTTAATCAAATGGCAACGACGGAATCACTTGTTGAATCAGGCTCCTCCTGTCAGGATCGGCGTTCAATACCGGCTGACGCCACATCGCCGTAGGCAGGAGAGCTCGATGGTCCAGCGCTTCGATGTGTCCTCGCGGTTCGCAGCGGGCGCCCAGTTCACCCAGGGGCAGCTCGGATCCGGCAGTTCCGGGCGTACGCACGAGGTCGTCGACCCGGCGACGGGTGAGCAGGTCCTCACCTACGAACTCGCGGGCGCCGCCGACGTCGGCAGCGCCGTCGAGGCCGCAGGACGTGCCCTGCCGGAGTGGTCGGGTGCGACGCCGGGCGAACGCTCGGATGCGATGCACCGCTGGGCCGCCGTGCTGCGGGAGCGCACGGAGGAATTCGTGTACGCCGAGTCGCTCCAGTGCGGCAAGCCGCTGAAGCTCTCCGAGGAGTTCGACGTCCCCGGCTCCTTCGACAACGTCTCCTTCTTCGCGGGGGCCGCACGCCAGTTGGCGGGGGTCGCGGCGGGCGAGTACAGCGGTGACCACACCTCGTACGTGCGCCGCGAACCGCTCGGCGTCATCGGCTCCATAGCGCCGTGGAACTACCCGCTGCAGATGGCCGCGTGGAAGATCCTCCCGGCCGTCGCCGCCGGCAACACGATCGTCCTCAAGCCGTCCGAACTCACCCCGCTGACCTCCCTGATGTTCGCCGAGGCAGCGCGTGATGCCGGCATCCCTGACGGTGTCGTCAACATCGTCTCGGGCGCGGGGACGGACGCCGGCGAGGCTCTGGTCGGGCACACGGACGTTGCCATGACCTCCTTCACCGGCTCCACAGCCGTCGGCAAGCGGGTCGCCGAGCTCGCGACCGGCACCGTGAAGCGGCTGCACCTGGAACTGGGCGGCAAGGCGCCGTTCGTCGTCTTCGACGACGCCGACGTGCGAGCGGCCGCGCACGGAGCGGTGGCCGGCGCGCTGATCAACTCCGGCCAGGACTGCACCGCCGCGACCCGCGCGTACGTACAGCGGCCGCTGTACGAGGAGTTCGTCAGCGGTGTGGCGGAGCTGATGCGGCTGGTGCGGGTCGGTGACCCCTTCGCCCCCGGCACCGACCTGGGCCCCCTCATCTCGCACGCGCACCGCGACCGTGTCGCCGCATTCGTCGCACGGGCGCGCTCCTACGCCACCGTCGTCACCGGCGGCGAGGTGCCGGGCGGTGAACTGGCGAAGGGCGCGTACTATCTGCCCACCCTCATCACTGACGCGCCGCAGGACAGCGAGATCGTGCAGCAGGAGGTCTTCGGCCCGGTGCTGACCGTCCTCCCCTTCGACAGCGACGACGAGGGCATCGCACTCGCCAACGACACCCCATACGGACTGGCTGCCTCGGCCTGGAGCCGCGACGTCTTCCGTACGGGCCGTGCCGCACGCGAGATCCAGGCGGGCTGCGTCTGGATCAACGACCACATTCCGATCATCAGCGAGATGCCGCACGGCGGCTACAAGGCCTCCGGCTACGGCAAGGACATGTCGGCCTACTCCTTCGAGGAGTACACACAGCTCAAGCACGTCATGTACGACACCACCGGCGAGGCGCGCAAGGACTGGCACCGCACCGTCTTCGGCGACCGCTGAGCACGACCCCGGCCGCCGGAGCCACCGCCGGCCGAGCCCTTTCCCGCCCCGCACCTCCTTCCCTGTCCCTTCACCGGAAGGCAGCTCCCGATGGACCTGGACCCGCAGCTGTACGAAGGCTTGCCCGACCCTGTACGCAGGGCGTGGGAGCGGAGCATGACCAGTGGACGCGCCGCCATGAGCCGCCGCCGCCTGCTGCGTCTGGGCTCGCTCGCCGCGGGAGGCGCGGCCTTGGCCGCGTGCGGCATCCCGCCCGCAGAGGGCAGCCGTGGCGGCAACGACCCCGAGGACAACCCCGACTACTCCAAGAAGGAGAAGGTCCTCAACTTCGCCAACTGGCCCCTCTACATCGACGTCGACGACAAGAACAAGAAGAAGCGCCCCACGCTGGACCGCTTCCAGCGCGAGAGCGGCATCAAGGTCAAGTACGTCGAGGACATCAACGACAACAGCGAGTTCTACGGCAAGATCAAGCCGCAGCTCGCCGCCGGCCAGGACACCGGACGCGACCTGGTCTGCCTGACCGACTGGATGGCGGGCCGCGTCATCCGGCAGGGCTGGGCCCAGCGCCTCGACCCGGCCCGCATACCCAACGCCGTGGCCAACCTGGAGGACCGCTTCCGTACGGCCGCCGGGGACCCGGGGCGGCAGTACAGCTACCCGTGGGCGGGCACGGCCTGCGTGGTCGCGTACAACAAGAAGGCCACCGGCGGGAAGAAGGTCACCAGCGTGACCCAGCTGCTGGAGGACGATTCGCTCAAGGGCCGGGTCTCGATGCTCAGCGAGATGACCGACACCGTCGGCCTCACGATGCTCGACACGGGCATCGACCCGGGGAAGTTCACCGACGACGACTTCGACAAGGTCATCGCGCGCATGCAGAAGGCGGTCGACGGCAAGCAGCTGCGGCGCTTCAGCGGCAACGACTACCTGGACGAGCTGAACTCCGGTGACATCGCCGCCTGTCTGGCCTGGGCCGGCGACATCGTGCAGCTGAAGCTGGACAACCCGGACATCGAATTCGCGCTCCCCGAGAGCGGCTATCTCTTCGGCACGGACGACCTGCTCGTACCCGCCAAGGCCCGCCACCAGGCGAATGCCGAGGCGTTGATCAACTACTACTACCAGCCCGAGGTGGCCGCCGAGCTGGCCGCATGGGTCAACTACATCTGTCCGGTCTCCGGTGCGAAGGCCGAGATGGAGAAGATCGACAAGGACATCGCGAAGGATCCGCTGATCTTCCCCGACGCCAAGACGGTGAAGCGCGGGAAGAACTTCCGGCCGATGTCCACCGACGAACAGGCCCGCTACGAGAACAAGTTCACCAAGCTCATAGGCGCCTAGGCCCAGCGAGGAAACGGCCATGACGATCACGCTTTCCGGAGTCAGCAAGGTCTTCGGCGACTTCACCGCCGTGCACCCACTGGACCTCACCATCCCCGAGGGCTCCTTCTTCGCTCTCCTCGGAGCCTCGGGCTGCGGCAAGACCACCACCCTGCGCATGATCGCGGGGCTGGAGGAGCCGACCGGAGGCAGTATCCGGCTCGGCAAGGAAGACATCACCCGGCTCCCGCCGCACAAGCGCCCGGTGAACACGGTCTTCCAGAACTACGCCCTCTTCCCGCATCTCGACGTCACGGAGAACGTCGCGTTCGGACTGCGCCGCCGCGGCATCTCGTCTGTGCAGAAGCAGGTCGAGGAGATGCTGGAGCTGGTCGAACTCGGCACGCTGGCCCGCCGCAAGCCGCGTCAGCTCTCCGGCGGTCAGCAGCAACGGGTCGCGCTGGCCCGGGCGTTGATCAACCGCCCGCAGGTGCTGCTGCTGGACGAACCGCTGGGCGCGCTCGACCTCAAGCTGCGACGCCAGATGCAGCTGGAGCTCAAGCGCATCCAGACGGAGGTCGGCATCACCTTCGTCCACGTCACGCACGACCAGGAGGAGGCCATGACGATGGCCGACACCGTGGCCGTGATGAACGCCGGCCGTGTCGAGCAACTCGGCGCCCCCGACGAGCTGTACGAGAACCCGCGCTCCACCTTCACCGCCAACTTCCTCGGTACGTCCAACCTCATCGAGGCGGAGATCATCGCCGTCGAGGGGGAGGACCTGCGGCTGAAAGCCGTCGGCGCCGACACCGTTCTGCGGCTGCCCGCACAGCGGTGCGCCGTCGAGGACCCCCGGGCGGGCGGGAAGGTGCTGGTGGGCGTGCGCCCCGAGAAGATATCCCTCACCCACGCCGACGACTCCGAGACGTCCGACGCCACAGGCGCGATCCCCGAGGGCAGCAACCTGCTGACCGGGCGCATCCGTGACGCCGGCTACCTCGGCGTCTCCTGGCAGTACGTCATCGACAGCCCGGTCTGCTCCGAGTTCAGCGTCTACGAGCAGAACGTCGAACGCGACGCCCGTCTGACGCCGGGCGCCGAAGTGGTGCTGCACTGGCGGCCCTCGCACACCTTCGCGCTGGACGCCGCCCAGGACGCGGATGCCGGAACGGTGGAGGAGACGCTGTGACTGCCCCGACAGTGCCCGCCTCCGCCGGCGCGGCTCCGCCCACAGATCGGCCGTCCCCGGAGACCGGCTCCTCCGGGGACGGCCCGAAAACCGGCCCGAGGCGCAGCCTCACGCCGTACTGGCTGCTGCTTCCGGCGGGGCTGTGGCTCGCGGTCTTCTTCGTCTCGCCGTTCTTCTACCAGGCATCCACGTCGGTGCAGAGCGGCTCCCTGGAGGAAGGGTTCCGCGTCACCTGGGACTTCTCCAACTACTCCGACGCACTGGCCACTTACGGCGAGCACTTCCTGCGGTCGTTCCTCTACGCCTCGTTCGCGACCCTGCTGTGCCTGCTCATCGGCTACCCCCTGGCGTACATGATCGCCTTCCGTGCCGGCCGCTGGCGCGGCCTGCTGCTGGTGATGGTGATCGCGCCCTTCTTCACCAGCTTCCTCATCCGCACCCTCGCCTGGAAGACGATCCTCTCCGACGGTGGCCCCGTGGTCGGCGTGCTGGAGTCGGTGCACATCCTGGACGTCACCAGCCTGCTGGGCCTGACCGGGGACGACCGGCTGCTGGCGACCCCGCTGGCGGTGGTGTGCGGACTGACGTACAACTTCCTGCCGTTCATGATCCTTCCGCTCTACAGCTCGCTGGAGCGGATCGACCTCTCCCTGCACGAGGCGGCCCGTGACCTGTACGCCAAGCCGGCGACGGTCTTCCGCAAGGTGACCTTTCCGCTCTCCCTCCCGGGGGTGGTCGCGGGGACTCTGCTCACCTTCATCCCGGCCTCCGGCGACTACATCAACGCGCAGCTGCTGGGTTCGCCGAACACACAGATGGTCGGCAACGCGATCCAGAAGCAGTTCCTCAACGTGCTGGACTACCCCGCGGCAGCTGCCATGTCCTTCATCCTCATGGCGATCATCCTGATCGTCGTCACCATCTATATGCGCAGGGCGGGAACGGAGGAACTGGTCTGATGGCTGCCGACTCGCCTGCTCTGGCCCCGGTTCGCTGGCTGCGCCGCAACGCGGTCGTCCTCGCGGGACTCGCGGCGCTGCTGTATCTGCTGCTGCCGAACGTGGTGGTGATGCTTTTCTCCTTCAACAAGCCCGCGGGCCGCTTCAACTACGAATGGCGCACCTTCTCCACCGACGCCTGGACCGACCCCTGCGGTGTCGCCGACATGTGCGGCTCCCTCGCGCTCAGCCTCCAAGTCGCCCTGCTGGCGACGCTGTTCGCCACGGCCTTCGGCACGCTCGCTGCGTTCGCGCTCGCCCGCTACCGTTTCAGCGGAAAGGGCACCGGCAACGCGCTGATCTTCCTGCCGATGGCGATGCCCGAGGTCGTGATGGGTGCCTCTCTGGGCACTCTCTTCCTCAACACACGTGTGGACTTCGGGTTCGTCACGATCCTGATCGCGCACATCATGTTCTGTCTGAGCTTCGTCGTCGTAGCGGTCAAGGCGCGGGTGATGAGCATGGATCCGCGTCTGGAGGAGGCTGCCCGCGACCTGTACGCGGGGCCGCTTCAGACGTTCCTGCGCGTCACGCTGCCGCTGGCCGCGCCGGGCATCGCGGCAGGAGCGATGCTGAGTTTCGCGCTGTCCTTCGACGACTTCATCATCACCCAGTTCAACGCCGGGCCCTCCACGGTCACTTTCCCGATGTTCGTCTGGGGTGCCGCGCAGCGGGGTGTGCCGGTGCAGGTGAACGTCATCGGGACGGCCATGTTCCTCATCGCGGTCGCCATCGTGCTCGGTGGCCAGATCACCGCCAACCGCCGCAGGAGCGACCGATGACGACGAAGCAGCCGAGTCGTGCGGGTGCGGGTGCGGCGGTGGCTGCGGGCGCCGTTCGCGTGGACGCCGTACGCGCACTGGCCGGCGCCCGCCCGGTGCCTTTCTGGCTGGACGACCCCGAGCACCGTCCCGACCCCCTGCCCGCGCTCACCGGCGACGAGGAGTGCGATCTGCTCGTCGTCGGCGGCGGCTACAGCGGCCTGTGGACGGCTCTGATCGCTAAGGAGCGGGACCCCGACTGCGACGTGGTGCTCGTCGAGGCCAAGGAGATCGGCTGGGCCGCCTCCGGCCGCAACGGCGGATTCTGCGACTCCTCCCT
>DATMEI010000387.1:0-14746 GCA_035556995.1 Streptomyces sp. | reverse complement strand
CGGCTTCGAGGACGGGTTCACGGGACTCCTCGACGGCCGTTACCGCCCGCTCACGACCAACGACGTCGCCGGCATCCTCGCCCGCGGCGGCACCATCCTGGGCTCCGCCCGGCTGGAACGCGACCGGCTGCGCGAGGCCTGCGACAACTCCGAGGAACTGATCGACCGCCTCGGCCTGGACGCCCTCATCCCCATCGGCGGCGAAGGCACCCTGACCGCGGCTCGGATGCTCGCCGACGCGGGCCTGCCCGTCGTCGGCGTCCCCAAGACCATCGACAACGACATCTCCGCGACAGACCGTACCTTCGGCTTCGACACGGCCGTCGGCGTGGCCACCGAGGCCATGGACCGGCTCAAGACCACCGCCGAGTCGCACCAGCGCGTGATGGTCGTCGAGGTCATGGGACGTCACGCCGGCTGGATCGCCCTCGAGGCGGGCATGGCGGCGGGCGCACACGGCATCTGCATCCCCGAGCGCCCCTTCGAGGTCGACGACCTGGCGAAGATGGTCGAGGAGCGCTTCTCCCGGGACAAGAAGTTCGCCCTCATCTGCGTCGCCGAGGGCGCGCACCCGGCCGAGGGCTCCATGCCGTACGAGAAGGGCGTCATCGACCGGTACGGCCACGAGCGCTTCGTCGGCATCGGCAACCGGCTGGCCAGTGAACTGGAGCACCGCCTCGGCAAGGAAGCCAAGGCGGTCATCCTGGGCCACGTGCAGCGCGGCGGTACGCCCACGGCGTACGACCGCGTGCTGGCGACGCGCTTCGGGTGGCACGCGGTCGAAGCGGCGCACCGCGGCGATTTCGGCAGGATGACGGCGCTGCGCGGCACCGAGATCGTGATGACTCCGCTCGCGAACGCGGTGACCGAACTGAAGCGGGTGCCGCAGGACCGCATGGACGAGGCCGAGTCGGTCTACTGACGCCGGCCGGAGCCGCCGACCGGAGCCCCGCCGGTCACAACTCCTTGACGAGCCGCGCGGCTTCGGACACTCGCACCAGCGGATACTGCTTCTTCAAGCTCAGCACCGCCGCCCCCACCCCTTTCTCGTCGCGCAGTCGACGCACGGTGTCGGTGTCGACCGACTCGCGGAAGCGTTCGCAGCTTCCGAACTCCCTTGAGAACCAGTCGCTTCGCTTCCTGCGGTCCGCGTACACCTCGGCCGCGCCCGGGGCGGTCACGGCCACGAGAAAGCAGACGACTCCTGGCGTGACGAACCCGGCGGACAAGAAGACGACGGTGAGAGCGAATCCGGCGACTCCCACACCCCACAGGAGCAGTCTCGGCGCGTACATCAGTCTGTGCCCCTTCGGTCAACGCCCGTCGGGGCAGGCGGAGTTGTCCTGTGCGTCTCCGGTGACCCGGAAGGCTACCGCGCGGCCCCCGGTCCCGTACGGCCGGTTGGGGCCTTCGTGGGCTCCTCACAAGGCGCGGCAAGGTGCGTTCTGAATCCCGGGGCACCGAGCCGGGCCCCTGTTCCGTCCTCGGCAACGCCCTGGCCTTGCCATCCGGCCCGTGGACGTACGCCCTGCAGACGCTGTGACGCGGTTGCGCCAAATGGCGGCACTGCGTTTAGGCCTGTATATATCTATATGTCCCTATACCTTGCCTGTCGCGCCCCCTCGACCGTGGCGCGGTCAAGCGTGGAGGGCGTCATGAAGATCGCGTTTCTGATCCACAGCATCTACGGCATCGGCGGCACTATCCGTGCCACCGCGAATCTGTCCAGCGCGCTCGCGGCACGCGGTCATGAGGTCGAGGTGGTCTCGGTCTACCGCAGTGCTCCCTCACCGCAGCTGCCGATCAGCGGCAAGGTCGAGATCGCGCCGTTGATCGATCTGTGCAAGGACTCAGCCGGTTGTGAGCGGGACCACGAGCTGCAGCAGCAGCCCAGCGCACTGCTGCCCGAACCCGAAGGGTCGTTGCGCGTGTTCACGCGGCTGAGCGACATGCGGGTGGCGCAGTACCTGGAGACGACGCAGGCGGACGTCGTGGTCGCCACGCGGCCCGGCCTGCTGGTGTATCTCGCCGGGGCGGGGCGGGGGCGCGACTTCCTGCGGATCGGTCAGGAACACATGACCCGCACCGCGCACGCACCCGCAGTGCGTGCAGCCCTGGACGCGGTGATGGGGGACATGGACGCGTACCTGACCGTCACCGAGCAGGACGCCGTCACGCACCGCGACCAGCTCACCCAGCTTCCGCGCATGCTGAGCTGCCTGCCCAATCCCGTCCACGCACCACGGACCGAGCCGTCGCAAGGAACGTCGAAGCTGATCGTCGCGGCGGGGCGGCTCGATCCGGGCAAGCGGTTCGATCTGCTCATCGGTGCCTTCGGAAGGCTCGCGGACGAACTTCCCGACTGGAGGGTGCGCATCTACGGCCGCGGCCCGGACCGCGCGCGGCTGCGTACGCTCATCGATGAGAACGGGCTCAGCGATCGGGTCTTTCTGATGGGACCGAGGAACCCCATCGAGACCGAATGGGCCAAGGCCACGATCGCCGTGTCCGCGTCCGACGCCGAATCGTTCGGCCTGACCATCGTCGAGGCGATGCACTGTGGCGTGCCGGTGGTCTCCACCGACTGCCCCGTCGGCCCCCGGGAGATCATCGACGACGGCAGGGACGGTCTCCTGATTCCGGTCGGTGACCAGGAGGCGCTGGTTGACGCGTTGCGCACCCTCGCCACCGACCCCGAACTGCGTCGCTCTCTTTCGGCAGCCGCCCGGGAGACGCTGCAGCGACACGCACCGGACAGCATCGCCATGCGGTTCGAGCAGGTCGTG
The DNA here is from genome assembly GCA_035556995.1 of Streptomyces sp. Classification (GTDB taxonomy): domain Bacteria; phylum Actinomycetota; class Actinomycetes; order Streptomycetales; family Streptomycetaceae; genus Streptomyces. The sequence goes on along the minus strand of DATMEI010000387.1, from coordinate 11,960 downwards.
CGGGAACTGCGTCCCGGACTGCTTCCTGCATCGACCGCCACGCCGTCGGACGCGTCGGGAGCCGCCGGGTCGGGAGCCGCCCGCAGCACGTTGCGCAAAGCAGCCTCACGGCAGCTGCGGCCTCTGCGTCGCAAGCTCCACCGCAGGCGCACGCCCGAATCCGTACCCGAGCACGGTCCGTTGAAGCGCCTGCGGCCCCAGGCGCACTGCAAGGTCACCGCCGACGGCGGCCTCCTGGTAAGCATCCCCCGTGCCGGGGTGACAGGAAGGCACCTCACCCTCGTCGCCCGGCTTCGGGGCAGCGACGGCCGGACGGCCGGGGAACGCATAGAGGTGCAGCTCGTCCACCCCGGAAGCGGCAAGGGCTCGCTCACCGCCGCGCTTCGCCGTGCAGAGCACCGGCTCGCCGAAGGCCGCTGGGATTTCCACGTCGAACGCGCCGACGACGGCAAGCGTGCCCGCCTCGCCGCCGCACTCGTCGAGCAAGCGCGCCTGGTGACGCTGCCGTTGACGGCAGCACCGCGCGAGGTCAGCGCCTGGGTCCCCTACACGACCGTCGGCGGAGCACTCGCGCTGCGCACCTGGCTGCGCCCCGCACACGCCGAACTCGACCGGGTCCACGCCACTCCCGACGCCCTTGTTCTTGACGCCACATTGCACGGCACACCCGCCACCGCCACCCAGGTCGTCGTCCAGCCGCCCGGAGGAGAGCCCGTCGCATTCGACGTCTCCGGCACACAGTTCAGCTGCACCGTCCCCTACGCCGACCTGCCAGAGCACCCCGGCACCTGGCACCTGCGCGTCCGGGCAAGCGACGGGGCACTCATACCACTCGGCCGGCTCGCAGGCGACAACGTGGACCGCAAGCGCACGGATGCCTTCCCGGCCCGAAGTTGCGGGAACCTGACCGTCCGGCCAGTCTTCGCCCCGTCCAACAACCTGACGCTGCACGTCAAAGCGCCCTGATCTCTCGCACCGCGCGCATCAAACCGCAGGCACGAACGACAGCAGGGATCACCGCTGGACCGGAACACGCCCTAGCCCTTGACCGCGCCCCCAAGCGTGAAGCCGCCGCCCAGGCGCTTCGCGATGAGGATGTAGAGGAGCAGTACGGGCGTGGAGTAGAGGATGGAGAACGCCGCGAGTTCCCCGAAGGCGATCGAGCCGAGGTTGCCGAAGAAGGTGAAGATGCTGACCGATGCCGGGAGTTGCTCGGGGCTGATGAGGAGCATGAAGGGGACGAAGAAGTTCCCCCACATCTGAATGAAGCTGTAGACGGTCACGACGGCGAAGCCCGGCCCCATCAGCGGCAGGATCACCTTGGTCAGGGCCTGGAACCAGCTCGCGCCGTCCGTCCAGGCCGCCTCTTCCAGGGCGACCGGCACGCCGTCCATGAAGTTCTTCATCAGCCAGACGGCGAAGGGCAGTTGGGACGTGGCGAGGAAGAAGGACGTGCCGTGCATCGTGTCGATCAGGTTGACCTGCACGAAGAGTCCGTAGACCGGCACCATGACAGCCGTGATCGGCAGGCAGGTGCTGAAGAGGATGGTCAGCAGGTACGGACGGGAGAAACGGGCCTTGTAGCGGGAGAGCGGATACGCCGCCAGCGAGGCGGCCGTGACCGTCATCAAGGTGGCACTGCCGCACAGCAGCAGGCTGTTGATCATCGGCGTGAAGGTGATCTCGTCGGTCAGTACGCGCGAGAAGTTGTCCAGCGTGAGAGAGCTGGGCGGGGAGACCTTCATCGAAGGTTCGGGGTCGACCGAGGCGAAGAGCAGCCATACCAGCGGGAGTACGAACGCCGCTACCACGGCGAGCAGTCCGAGGTCGGCGGCGAGTCGCTGGCGCGTGGCGCGGCTGAGGGACGATCCGGGGCGCAGCGGCCGGCGCCGGGGCGCCGTACCGCCGGACGCCTTCGGGGTTCCCGTGGTGGTGCCGGGGGTTCGGGAGATGGCTGCCATGCGGGTCTCAGACCTCCTCGCGCATAAGGCGCAGATAGACGACCGAGAACAGCGCGCCGACCACCAGCAGTAGCAGCGCCACCGCCGTGCCGTAGCCGATGAGGGACTTGTTGAACGCCTGGTCGTACATGAAGATCGGCAGCGTCTCGCTGCGGCCGCCGGGGCCGCCGCGGGTCATCGCCCAGATCAGCCCGAACACCGAGAGCGTCTGCAGGGTGTTGAGCATCAGGTTGGTGCCGATGGAGCGGCGGATCATCGGCAGGGTGATGTGCCACAGCCGCTGGAAGGAGCCGGCGCCGTCGACCTCGGCGGACTCGGTGACCTCCTTGGGGATCTCCGAGAGCGCCGCCGAGTAGACCAGCATCGAGAACGCCGTGCCCCGCCAGACGTTGGCGAAGGAGACGGCGATGATGGGCAGCGTGAACAGCCAGTTCTGGGACGGCAGATGGAGCCATGCCAGGATCTCGTTGAGTGTGCCTTCCTTGCTGAAGAAGGTGTACAGCAGGAAGCCGGCCACGATCTCCGGGAGCACCCAGGCGCTGATGACGACGGCGCCGGTCAGCGACCGTATGGCCTTCGTCGAGCGTGCCATCAGGGCGGCCAGCGCCAGGCCGAGGGTGTTCTGGCCGAGGATGGAGGAGATGAGCGTGAAGACCAGCGTGAGGACGACGGAGTTGCGGAAGTTCTCGTCCCCGAAAGCCCTCTTGAAGTTGTCGAAGCCGACGAAGGACGCCGAGGCCTGGCCTGTCAGCTGCATGTCGGTGAAGGCGATGTACGTGCAGTAGGCGATCGGCCCGGCGAGGAAGAGCAGCAGCAGGAGCGTGGCGGGGGCGATGGGCAGCCAGCGCCAGGCACGCTGCCTGCTGGCGCGCTGTGCCGGGGTCCTGCTGCCCTTGCCCCCGCCCGTTCCCTTTGCGACGGGCGCTGCGAGGTCGGTGGCGCTCACTTTGCCGTGACCGCTCCGTTGGTGATCGAACCGAGCTGCTCGTCATAGGACTTGGCGGCTTCGCCGACCGACGAGTCCCCGGTCGTCACCGACTCCATGGCTTCGGTGATGGCAGTGGAAACCTGGGGATAGACCGGCAGCGCGGGACGGTACTCGCTGTGCTCGACCCGCTGGGTGAAGAACTTGATGCCCGGCATGGAGTTCAAGTACTCCGGGTCGGCGGCGACATCCTTGCGTACGGCGATCTGCGCGCCGCGCACACACCACTCGACCGCGTTCTTCTGGCTCTGCATGTGCTGGATCATCTTCCAGGCCAGCTCGGGGTTCTTGGACTTCTGGGGGATCGACCAGGTCCAGCCGCCGGACATGCTGACCTCACCCGGGGCCTCGCCGTTCTGGGTCGGCATCGGGGCCATGCTCATGGTCTCGTCCCATTCGGGCCACGGGCTGCCGCCCGTCTTGAGCCACTGCTGGCCGAGCCACGAGCCGTCGATGGCGATGGCCAGCTGCTCCTTGGGGAGCAGTTCGGTCATCACCTTGGTCTGGATGGTGGGGCTCAGGGCCTGCTCGACGTCGGGGCCCAAGCCGTTGCTGTAGACGGTCTTGACGAAGTTCAGGCTGTCCTTGAAGCCCTTACTGCCCTTGACCCACTTCTTCGACTTCTGGTCGTAGAGCGGGTCGGAGCCGGTGCCGTAGAGGAGCATCTCGAAGCCCTGCATGGCGGCGGCTTCGCCGACTGCCTTGCCCGTGAAGACGTTGAGCGGGATCTTGTCCGGGGCTTCCTTCTTGATCGTACGGGCGGCCTTCAGTACGTCGTCCCAGGTCTTGGGCTTCCAGTCCTCGGGCAGCCCGGCCTTCTTGAAGATCTTCTTGTTGAACCACAGGGCTCGGGTGTCGGTGCCGTCGGGGACGCCGTAGGTCTTGCCGTCCTCGGCCTTGGCGGCGGTCTTGGCCGTCGGCTCGAACTGCTTCCAGTCGTCCCACTTGCCGATGTAGTCGTCCAGCGGGCGCAGATAGCCGCTCTTGATGTCGGAGTTGATGAGGAAGGTGTCCTCGTAGACCAGATCGGGTGCGGTCTTGGGGGAGCGCATCATCTGCTGGAGCTTGGTGACGTAGTCCTGCGCGGACGCCTGAATCGGGATGATCTTGACCTTCTTGCCCTTGTTCTTCTTCTCGAACTCCTTGGCCATGTCCTTCACATAGTCATCCCTGACCGTGACCTTGTTGTCCGTGTCCTTCGGGAAGGCGATCTTGATCGTGTTCGGGTCGCTGCCCGCGCTCCCGCCGCAGGCGGTGAGCGTGCCTGCGGCGAGAACGGCGGCGATACTGAGGGCCAGCGGAGTGGTGGGACGCACGGGCATGACGGGCCTGACCTCCTCGGGCCACGGCCCGGGCGGCTCTAGGGCGCGTTTTTCAAGTCCCGTCTGGCCAGCCCTTCGGCGGGACGACGGGACTTTCAAAACACGCCCTAGGAGCCGCAGGCCGCGCGTGGGCTTGCTTTGTCCGTACAATCCACTGTCCGTCGTGTCCAGGTCAATGGCCTTGCAGACGCCCAGCTGGACACCGTGACAACGTTGTTATGAACGCCGCAACCCCGTGCTGCTAACCCGTGTAGCCAGCAAGGATCTTGGAGAATTCCCAGGGCTGCTGGTCGACCCCGCTGCACGAGTCGGCGCTGCCGCCGTCGCACGGACGGTCACGGTTGACGGACCAGAAACTGGCCCGCGCCAGGTGGTGTTCCTTCGCGTAGTCGACCATCGACTGGAAGTCCGCCGGTGAGACGGACTCGCCCTGCACGTCGGTGATTCCGTTCATCGAGGAGAAGCCGGACTTGCCGTACGCCTCGTCGGTGGAGATGCCGTACGCCGCGCCCACCGTCTGGGCGAGACCGTCCACCGCGGACCTGGTGGCGGCGGCCAGATCGGTGGTGCCGTCCCCGAAGTCGAAGGGCATGACGGTCCATCCGTCCACGTCCAGACCGGCGTCGGCGCCCTTCTGGATCAGGTCCTTGCCGTTGGCGTTGGGGCCCTGCGGGGTGGTCCCGAACGTCAGATAGACCTTGATGCCCTCGTTGCCGTCCTTGACGATCTTCAAGGCGTCGATGACGCGCTGCCGGGCTTCGGCGCTCTCGAACTCGGTGGACTCGATGTCCACGTCGATGGACTTCAGGCCGTACGCGTCGATGACCTTCTGGTAGGCACCGGCCAAGTCCTGGGCGCTGGAGCAGACTTCGCCCAGCTTGCTGCCGCTCCAGCCGCCGATGGACGGGGTGATGTCGCCGCCCGCGGCCTGTACCGCCTTGATGGTCTGCTCGTCCTGGCCGCCGGCCAGTGGCCTGCTGCCGTCCCAGGCGGGTGAACAGCCGCCGTCGGAAAGGATGAAAGCCATGGTGAGCTGGGTGAGGCCGGTCTCCTTCATGAGGTCGACGGCGTTCGGCGGGTTGCCCCAACCGAGGTAGAGATAGGGGCCGTTGAGGCCGCTCGGGGCTGCGGCTTGTGCTGCTGCCGGGGTTGCGGCCTCCGGCTTCGCTCGGGTGTCTTCGGAGGTGGCCTGTGCGTTGGCGGCGAGAGCGCCGGTGCCGACGAGGGCTGCGGCCAGAGCGAGTGCGAGGCGACTGCGCGGCGTGTTGTGGGGGCGCACGTCAAGCTCCCATCTTTCAGGTGGGGAAAGGGAATTGGGGCCGTACGTGAAGCGTGGTGCGGGCCGCACGCTAGCGCGGGAGCATTGGTCCAGACAATAGAAAGGTAAGGAAAGCTTCCAGTCGACCATGGCGCCAACTGCCGCGAGAGTCCGCACACATGGCCGGCTGGTCGCCAACCCTCCGGGCCCACCTGGTCATTGACGTGACGGGCCGACGAGCCCGGCTCCCGCCGGGCCGAGGTACGTCTCAGCCGCGCCAGCGGTAGCAGAGTTCCGGACGGCCCACCTGCCCGTACTGCGGTTCGCGCGCCACGCCTTCGGTCTCGACGAGATGTTCCAGATAGCGGCGCGCGGTGATGCGGTTGACCCCGAGCTGCTGTGCCGCCGCACTCGCCGTCAGGCCTGCCTCACCGGCGCCGCGGAGCTCCCGCGTCACCGCCTTCAGCGTCGCCGCGCTCAACCCCTTGGGCAGCGTGCCCTCTTCGGGTGCCGCACGCAGCACCGACAGCGCCCGGTCCACTTCCGCCTGGCTGCCGGCCTCGCCGTCCGCACTCGCCGTCGTGCTGCGGAACTCCGCGTACCTGCGCAGCCGGTCACGCAGCGTCGGGAAGGTGAAGGGCTTCAGGACGTGCTGCACGACGCCGAGCGAGACGCCCTCCCTGATGACGGTCAGATCGCGGGCCGAGGTCACCGCGAAGACGTCGGTGGTACGGCCTGCGGCACGCAGCGCACGCAGCAGAGCCATGCCGTGCCCGTCGGGGAGATACAGGTCGAGCAGGATCAGGTCGACGGGCAGCCGCTCCAGCGCGCGCAACGCCTCGGCGCGCGAGTGCACGACGCCGGCGACTGCGAAGCCGGGGACGCGGGAGACGTAGAGCGCGTGCGCGTCGGCGGTGAGGGGATCGTCCTCGACGACGAGGACCTGGATTGTCTGCGGTTCCCGGGGTTCCTGTGTCTCGTTCATCCGTCCCCCCGGAGGGGAAGCCGCACCGCGAACTCGGCGCCGCCGTGTGGTGCCGTACGGACGTGCACCGTGCCGCCGTGGCGGTTCACGGTCTGCCGGACCAGCGCCAGGCCGAGCCCTTGCCCGCGACCGCCGCCGGAGGCGGGCTTCGTGGACCAGCCGCGCTCGAAGATCGCTTCGGCGTCGCCCGCGGAGATGCCCGGACCGGTGTCCGTGACCCGTATGTGCAGCATGGCGCTGCCGTCACCGCCGGACTCCCCGCGCACGCTCACGACCACGCGAGGCGCCACGTCGGGACCGCCGGGGTGGGGACGGTGGTGGGGGAGGGGACCGGGACGGGTCGCGACCGTCCCGTCGTGCTGCTCGGCGGCGTGCTCCGTGCCGTGCTCCACGGCGTTCCCGGCGGACGGCTGCCCGGGAACGTCCACGTCCCGCACGGGGCCGGTCGCCGCCGCCGCGTCGACGGCGTTGTCGATCAGATTGCCCAGCACGGTGACCAGGTCCCGGTGCGGGAGGCCCGGCGGCAGCAGCCCGTCGTCGATGTGGCTGTCGGGCGTGAGGGAGAGCTCCACGCCACGCTCGTTCGCCTGCGCTGCCTTGCCCAGCAGCAGCGCCGCCAGCACCGGCTCCGCCACGGCCGTCACCACCTCGTCGGTGAGGGCCTGGGCCAGTTGCAGTTCCTCGGTCGCGAAGTCCACGGCTTCTTCCGTACGTCCCAGCTCGATCAGCGAGATCACCGTGTGCAGGCGGTTGGCGGACTCGTGCGCCTGGGAGCGCAGCGCCTCGGCGAAGCCGCGCACCGAGTCCAGCTCACCGGCGAGCGACTGGAGTTCCGTGTGGTCGCGAAGGGTCACGACGGTGCCGCGCTGCTCGCCGCCGTCCACGGGTGAGGTGTTGACGACGATCACCCGTTCCGCCGTGAGGTGGAACTCGTCCACGCGGGGCTCGGCGGACAGCAGCGCCCCGGTCAGTGCGGGCGGCAGGCCGAGCTCCGCGACGCTGCGGCCCACGACCCTGCCCGCGACCCCGCCCATGCCCAGGCCCAGCAGCTCCCGCGCCCCGTCGTTCACGAGCGCCACCCGCTTCTGCCCGTCCAGCATCAGCAGTCCCTCGCGCACGGCGTGCAGCACGGCCTGGTGATAGTCGTGCATGCGGCTCAGCTCCGCCGCGTTCATGCCGTGCGTGTGCCGGCGCAGCCGCGCGTTGATCACGTACGTGCCGAGCCCGCCCAGCGCCAGCGCGCCGCCCGCGACGCAGAGCAGCAGCACCACCTGTCTCTGCAGCTCGGCGGTGATGGCGTCGACCGCTATGCCCGCGCTGACCAGCCCCACCACCCGGCCCTCGTCCCATACGGGCGTCACGACGCGTACGGACGGGCCGAGCGTCCCGGTGTAGGTCTCGTGGAACGTACGGCCTTCGGCGGCCTCCGCTATGTGACCCACGAAGCGCCCGCCGATCCGGTCGGAGTCGGGGTGGGTCCAGCGGACGCCGTCGGTGTCCATGATCGTGATGAAGGTGACACCCGTGTCGTGCCGCACCCGTTCCGCGTACGGCTGCAGCTGCTTCTGCGGACTGGGGGTGTGGATCGCCTCCGGTACGGACGGCGAGTCCGCCACCGCCTTCGCCGTCGCGGCCGCCCGGTGCCGCGCGGACTCCTCGGCCTGCATACGGTCCGTGACGTACGCGAAGACCGCGCCGCCGGCCACCAGCACGGCCACCAGCACGACCTGCATCGCGAAGAGCTGGCCGGCCAGGCTGCGGGGACGCCGGGGCGGACGGGGAGTGCGCATGCCGCCAGTCTGCCTGGTGGAATTTCCGTGCACGTAATGCACGCAACCGTGACGGGCGTCACGCCAGCATGCATAGTCACCGGGACCCCGGACTGAGTAAGAGCCGCAGTAAACCGCAGAACGAGGAGCCCGACGTGTCCCAGCAGCCACCGGCGACTTCGGCGCCGCCCGCCCGGACGAGGCGGGACCGCACCAAGTACCTGTACATGGCCGTGATCGGCGCCGTCGTGCTCGGCGTCATCGTCGGCTTCGCCGCGCCCGACCTGGCCAAGGAGCTGAAGCCGGTCGGCGAAGGCTTCGTCAACCTGATCAAGATGATGATCTCGCCCGTCATCTTCTGCACGATCGTGCTGGGCGTGGGTTCCGTACGCAAGGCCGCGAAGGTCGGCGCCGTCGGCGGACTGGCGCTCGGCTACTTCATGGTGATGTCGACGGTCGCCCTGGGGATCGGCCTCGTCGTCGGCAACATGCTGGACCCGGGCAGCGGCCTCCAGCTGACCGAAGCCGCCAAGGAAGCCGGAGCGGCCGAGGCAGGCGGCAGCGAGACGACGACCGAGTTCCTCATCGGCATCATTCCCACCACACTGGTCTCCGCCTTCACCGAGGGCGAGGTGCTGCAGACGCTGCTGGTCGCCCTGCTCGTGGGCTTCGCGCTGCAGGCGATGGGCCGCGCCGGTGAGCCGGTGCTGCGCGGCATCGGGCACATCCAGAAGCTCGTCTTCCGTGTGCTCGCCATGGTCATGTGGGCCGCGCCCGTCGGTGCGTTCGGCGCCATCGCGGCCGTCGTCGGCGAGACGGGCCTGGATGCGCTGAAGGCACTCGCCGTCATCATGATCGGCTTCTACGTCACCTGTGCGATCTTCGTCTTCGGCGTACTCGGGCTGCTGCTCCAGGCAGTCTCGGGCGTGAACATCTTCGCGCTGCTGAAGTACCTGGCCCGCGAGTTCCTGCTGATCCTCTCCACCTCCTCCTCGGAGTCCGCGCTGCCGCGGCTCATCGCGAAGATGGAGCACATGGGCGTCAGCAAGCCCGTGGTCGGCATCACCGTGCCCACCGGCTACTCCTTCAACCTGGACGGGACGGCCATCTACCTGACCATGGCCTCGCTCTTCATCGCGGAGGCGATGGGCGACCCGTTGTCCGTGGGCCAGCAGATCTCGCTGCTCATCTTCATGGTCATCGCCTCCAAGGGCGCGGCGGGTGTGACCGGCGCCGGACTGGCGACCCTCGCCGGCGGGCTCCAGTCCCACCGGCCCGAACTGGTCGACGGCGTCGGCCTGATCGTCGGCATCGACCGCTTCATGAGCGAGGCCCGCGCCCTCACCAACTTCGCGGGCAACTCCGTGGCCACGGTGCTGGTCGGTACGTGGACCAAGGAGATCGACAAGGACCGGGTCAAGCGGGTGCTCGCCGGTGAGCTGCCGTTCGACGAGACCTCGATGCTCGACGACGACCTCCCGGACGACAGTGCCGACGCCTCCGGTGCCACCGGCGACGGCAAGGTGCCGCCGCAGAAGTCCGGCGACCAGCAGGAGCCGGTCTCCGTCGCGAAGAGCGACGGCTGACGAACCGGCGAACAGGTCCCCTCACGCTGTGGCCGCACACCCCGTTCCTCTGCGGGTGTGCGGCCACAGCTGCATGATCGGACCGTGGACCGACGGCATCTGCTGACCTGTGGAGCACCGGCGGCGGCTGCCGCCCTGCTCGCCACCGCCTGTGCGCGCGGGGACGCTCCCGCAGGACGCAAGGAGCGCCCCCGCTCCCGGCGCCCGCGGGCGCTGGTCTACCGGGGCCCGGCGGTGTGCGACGGCTGCGCCGAGTCCGTGGCCGCTCTGCTGCGCAGCGCTCCGCGGCCGTTCGCCGTGACGTACTGCGGTCCGCGGGAGCGGGTGCCCCTCTCGGCAGCCTCTCTGGCACGAGCCGAGGTCTACGCCCAGGCCGGAGGACCGGACGACGTCGACGCTGCGTGGTCGGAGGTCCGGGGGAGCGCCGGGGCCGTCCGGGAGTGGGTCGGTGGCGGTGGCCGGTACCTGGGGTTCTGCATGGGCGGCTACCTGGCCGGGTCCGATCCGGGTTTCGGTCTGCTGCCCGGCGACACCGACGCGTACACCGCCACGTCCGGCGCCTCCGTGCGTACCGCGGAGGACACGGTCATCGCTGTGCGCTGGAGGGGCCGCGAGCGGCACATGTACTTCCAGGACGGCCCGTACTTCGCCCTCGAGAAGGGCTCGGAGGCGTCCGTGCTCGCCACCTACGACAACGGCACCGTCGCCGCCCTCGTCGCTCCCCGCGGCGAGGGCAGAGTCGGAGTCGTCGGGCCGCACCCCGAGGCGGACCGTTCCTGGTACGACGGGGCAGGGCTGAGCAATCCCGACGGCGTGCGCTTCGACCTCGGCCACGACCTCGTCGCCGCCACCACCGGGGGACTGGACCGCCGGTGACAGCGCAGGTGGTTCACGTGATTCCCCGCGCCCGTCACGCCTGGACGTCCGGACGCAGCCAGATCGTGGCCAGCGGCGGAAGCGCGGGAGTGATGGACGCCGGACGCCCGTGTGCCGGGGCCGCCTCGGCGGGCAGCGGCGCGGAGTTGCGTACGCCGCTGCCGCCGTAGCGCACATCGTCGGTGTTGAGGACCTCGCGCCAGCTTGTCCCCGCTTGCGGTACGCCCAGCCGGCAGCCGGGTTGCGGCACCGGCGAGAAGTTGCTGACGGCGATCAGCGGGTCTCCGCCGGCGTCGAAGCGCAGGAAGGCGAATACGTTGCCCGCTCCGCCCGCGCCCGCACCGCCCTTCCCGTCCTCGATCCAGGCGAAGCCCTGCGGGTGCGTGTCCAGTTGCCACAGTGCCGGGGTGCGCAGGTACTCCCCGTTCAGATCGCGGACCAGGTCGCGTACGCCGCGGTGGTCGGGCTCCGCGCTGTAGGAGGGGTCGAGCAGCCACCAGTCCGGGCCGTGTTCCTCGGACCACTCCGCACCCTGAGCGAACTCCTGCCCCATGAACAGCAGTTGCTTGCCGGGGTGGGCCCACATGAAGCCGAGGTAGGCGCGGTGGTTCGCACGCTGCTGCCACCAGTCGCCGGGCATCCTGCCGACCAGCGAACCCTTTCCGTGCGCCACCTCGTCGTGCGGGACGGGCAGGATGTAGTTCTCCGAATAGGCGTAGCTCATGGAGAACGCCAACTGTTCGTGGTGGCAGGCCCGTTGCTCCGGTTCCCTCGCGGCGTACGCCAGGGAGTCGTGCATCCAGCCCGTGTTCCATTTGAAGCTGAAGCCGAGCCCGCCGTAGCCGCTCTCGCCCACGTGGTGCGTCGCCCGTGTCACGCCGTCCCAGGCAGCGGACTCCTCCGCCGTGGTGATCACGCCGGGGCAGCGGCGGTGCACGGTGGCGTTCATCTCCTGCAGCAGCTCCACCGCGTCCGGGTTCTCCTTTCCGCCGCGTGAGGCGGGAGCCGGCTCGCCCTCCGTGTGCGAACGGCCGTTGTAGAGCATGGAGGCGACGGCGTCCACGCGGAGGCCGTCGATGTGGAACTCCTCGCACCAGTAGACGGCGTTGGCGACGAGGAAGTTACGCACCTCGGGCCGTCCGAAGTCGAAGCCGAAGCCGAACTCGGCCGTGCCCAGGCCGGGTTGCCCGGCACGGGAGGGGTCCGGGTGCTCGTACA
>DATMEI010000386.1:0-5387 GCA_035556995.1 Streptomyces sp. | reverse complement strand
ACATGATCGGTCGCGCGCGGCCCAACGCGATGATCGGCAAGAACCGGGAGACCGGCGAGATCGGCCTGATCATCGCGGGTGCCTTCCTGGGCATGATGAGCGGTCTGCTCATCCCCGTGCTGTCGTTCCGCATCCCCGCCCTCATCGGCTTCCCGATGCTCGCGCTCGCCGCGATCTACGTGCCGTACAAGGGCCGTACGTTCTACAGGTGGTTCGAGATCAACCGGTCGTATCGCAGGATGCAGCGCAAAGGCACGTCCGCGTACCGCTCAGGAGCCGCCGAGGCCGGCATCCGGCTGGACGGACGCGAGGTCGAGGTCGGCCCGCCGCCCGGCGTCGGCCGCATCAACTGGATGACGGCGCCCTTCGGTCCGGACGAGCTGGCCGTGCTGCTGCACGCCGACCGCCGTACGGTCACCGCGGCCATCGAGATCGAGGGGCCGGGCGTCGGGCTCCGCGACAGCGAGGACCAGGAAGCCCTCGTCGACCGTTTCGGCACCCTCCTCAAGCACGTCGCGAACGGCGACGGCTTCGTCACACGCCTCCAGATACTGGCCCGTACGCTGCCCGCCGACCCCGATGCCCACGCCAAGGACGTCGAGCAGCGCGGCGACGAGCGCGCGGAGCCCTGGCTGCGCGATTCCTACGAGCAGCTCCAGTCGATGGTCTCCACGTCCAGCGAGCAGCACCGCGCCTACCTGGTCGCCTGCATGCACTACGGACGCGAACTGGCCGCCGAGGGCGCGACGATCGCAAAAGCGGCCCGGCGCTCGGCGGGGCCCTCCGGACGGAAGCTGTCCAAGGACGAGGGCCTGGCGATCATCATGGCCCGCGAGTTGACCGACATCTGCGCCCGTCTGACGGAGGCCGACATACGGGTACGGCAGCCGCTGGGGCAGGCGCGGCTGGCCTCACTGATCCACGCGATGTACGACCCGGACCACCCCATCGACCACCTCCAGGCGATGTCGAAGCGCAACGCGTGGCCCGCGGAGCTGGACGCGATGGAGCCCACGTATCTGAAGGCGAAGACGCGGGAGTCCTCGACGCGCGCTCCCTGGTGCCACTCCACGGCATGGGTGAAGGAGTGGCCGATGACGCCCGTCGGCGTCAACTTCCTCGCACCGCTGCTCGTTCACACGCCTGACGTGATCCGTACGGTCTCGGTCACCATGGATCTGGAGCCGACCGAACTGGCCATCGAGCGGATGCTCACGGAGAAGACCAACGACGACGCCGAGGCCAGCCGCCAGGCGAAGATGAACCGCACAATCGACCCGCGCGACGTGGCCGCGCACGGCCGCGTCGACCAGCGCGGCGAGGACCTCGCCTCAGGTGCGGCAGGTGTCAACCTCGTCGGCTACATCACGGTGTCCTCACGCTCCGCGGAAGCGCTGGCCCGCGACAAACGCACGATCCGGGCCTCGGCCGGAAAGAGCTACTTGAAGCTGGAGTGGTGCGACAGAGAACATCACCGGGCGTTCGTCAACACGCTGCCGTTCGCAACCGGCATCCGCCGCTGAGGAGGACGTGCACGATGACCAACGGCTATTGCCCGCAAGGCGGTTGCCCGGATCTCCGGGCCGCCCGCCGGGCCGGCCGCGGCAGCATTCTCCACCGAAAGGGCTGAAAGGTTTCCGATGGCCGCGCTCGATCCACTGACCGCAATCACCGACGCCTTCACCAGCTTCCTCTTCGGCAAGACGGAGACGACCCGGCTGCCCGTGCGTACATCGACGGGCCAGGCGCAGGCCGTGTATCTGCCGACTGCCGCTCCCGGCCTCGGCGACTCGGGCGTCATCATCGGCCGGGAGGTCTACAGCGGCAAGGGCTACATCTACGACCCCTTCCAGCTCTACGGCCAGCAACTCCCCGCCCCGCACTGGCTGGTGCTCGGCGAGTCCGGCAACGGCAAGTCGGCGCTGGAGAAGACGTACGTGCTGCGTCAGCTCCGCTTCCGTGACCGCCAGGTCGTCGTGCTCGACGCACAGGGTGAGGACGGCGTCGGCGAATGGAACCTCATCGCCGAGGAGATGGGCATCACCCCCATCCGGCTCGACCCGACCGCCGCACTGAATCAGGGAATCCGGCTCAACCCTCTCGACCCCTCCATCACCACCACCGGCCAGCTCGCCCTGCTCCGCACCATCATCGAAGTCGCCCTGGGGCACGGCCTGGACGAGCGGTCGGGCTTCGCGCTGAAGGTGGCGCACAGCCATGTGAACGCGACCATAGCCGACCGGCAGCCCGTCCTCACCGACATCGTCGACCGCCTCCGCCACCCCAAACCGGAGTCGGCCGAGGCGATGAACGTGGCACTGGACGACGTACGGGCGTGGGGTCTGGACGTCGCTCTCGTGCTGGACCGGCTCGTCGACGGCGACCTGCGCGGCATGTTCGACGGCCCGACGACCGTGGGCATCGACCTCGACGCCCCGCTCATCGTCTTCGACCTGTCCCACATCGACCGCAACTCGATCGCCATGCCGATCCTGATGGCCATCGTCGGCGTCTGGCTGGAGCACACCTGGATCCGCCCGGACCGCAAGAAGCGCATCTTCCTCGTGGAAGAGGCGTGGCACATCATCAACAGTCCCTTCGTCGCCCAACTCTTCCAGCGGCTGCTGAAGTTCGGGCGCCGCCTCGGACTGTCCTTCGTGGCCGTGGTGCACCATCTCTCCGACGTGGTCGACGGCGCGGCAGCCCGTGAGGCCGCAGCGATCCTCAAAATGGCCTCGACGCGCACCATTTACGCGCAGAAGGCCGACGAGGCGCGGGCGACCGGCAAGGTCCTCGGTCTGCCCCGCTGGGCAGTCGAGATCATCCCGACGCTCTCCCCCGGCATCGCCGTGTGGGACGTCAACGGCAACGTGCAGGTCGTCAAACACCTGATCACAGAAGCGGAACGGCCACTGGTCTTCACCGACCGGGCCATGACGGAGGCATCGGCGGCACCGGACGACTTCGACGCATCGCTGCAGGCAGACCTGGACGCCGAGGCGGAGGCCCGTGCCCTCGCCATCGAACAGGCGCCGTCCTCCAACTCCACCGTCGCCTAGCCATGTCCCGCGACTACGAGTACGGCCACGGCCACCCTCACGAGCGCCGCCCTTACGACCGTCACCCATACGACCGTCACCCAGGCCCGGCACGTTCCCCGCGTGGGCCCAGCCACCCCGGATCCGGCGGAGGCGTCCCGGACGGTCTGCTGATGGGCGCACTCGCCCTGCTCCTCGGAGTCACGGTCCTCACCTGGACGGCAACCGGCCTCGCCGGGCTCCTCGCCCACGGCTCCTGGCCGGACGGAGTGACCTTCGTCCGTACGCCCATGGCCATACGCGACCTGGCTGCCGATCCACAGGACCTCGCCGGCGCATGGCCGGACGTGCAGCCCTCTCAACTCTCGGGCCACGGGCTCTTCTGGGGTCTGTTCATCGGGCAGCTGCTGGTCGTACTCGTCCTGGCGGTGTTCACGGTGGGCACCGTCACCCGCGCCCGGGCTGTACGCGCCGCGCGCCGCACCCGGCCCTCCGCCGAGGCCGCCGAGGCGGATGCGGCGGACAAGGACGTACGGACACAGGCATCCCCGGAAGGGGACCCGGCGAACTGGAACCCCCGGGAAGCACTCCACGAACAGGCCTCCCCCGCAGCCACACCCACGCCCACGCAGGCGCCCCGGGAACGAACACTCCACACGACTACGGTCCCCAGCCCTGGCACGGAGCCGGACACCCCCGCCCCGGACGCGGACGATCCGCACAGCCGTGTGCAGGAAGCCCCCGGAGCGGTCCTCGTGGCCACGAGCGACCCCACCCTCTGGGCAGCCACCAAGAACGCACGCGCGAAACTCGGCCCCGTCCACCTCTTCGACCCGGGCCAGCTCTGCGACACCCCGGACCGGCTCCGCTGGGCCCCGCACCACGGCTGCGCCGACAAGGCCACCGCAGCGGCAAGGGCAACAGCGCTCCTCGCACCGCTGCGCTCTCCCCGGCCCATCGACGCCGAGGTGCACGCCGCGGCTGAGACCTTGCTCCGCTGCTGGCTCCACGCCGCGGCCCTCGATGACCGTCCCTTCCGGGAAGTGCACCGCTGGGCCCAGGCCAAGTCGGCCCCGACCGACCCCGTACAGACGCTCCGCACCCACCCCAAGGCGTCAACCGGGGCCGCCGGCGAACTGGAGGCGACCCTCACCGGCCATCCCGAACGGCGCACGGAAGCCACGCAACTCATCCGCCGCGCCCTCTCCCCGCTCTCCCAGCTCCACGTCCGCAACGCATGTACGGCAGCGCGCGCCGATCGCCTCGCGCTGGAGTCGTTCATCGACGAAACGGGCACGCTCTATGTAGTGGGCGAGGACCCGGAGTTGATGCCGCTTCTCAATGCGCTCACCCAGAGCGTGGTCGAGCACGGCCGCCGCATGGCCGTACGGTCATCCCCCGGCCGGCTCGACCCACCACTGACGACCGTCCTCGAACTGCCGCTGGACAACTCGGGGTTGCCGCTCCCTGAGGACCGGCCTCAACGGTCGAAGTAACCACCAGGCCGCCCGGGCCGCCCGTGCTCACATCGTTCGCAGCTCGCGCACCATCTCGAACTCACAAAGCGCGGGCGCCTTCGGATCGTTCACGAACTCACCCGTGCGCACGTATCCGATCCGCAGGTAGAAGGCCTCCGCACGCGGATTGTTCTCATGAACGTGCAACAACATGCGGGTCACATAGGGCCGTTGAAGAGCCCACTCCTCCACGGCACGGAAGAGCTGCTCCCCCAGGCCCGTCCCACGGTGCTCGGGCCGCAGATAGACCCCCACCACGTGCGCGCTCTCGCCCTCGTCGAGCACGCTCACACTGCCTGCCCAACGCCCCCCGTCCTCGTCGTCCTCCCCGATGAAGGTCTCCGCCAACATGCCCTGAGCACCCTGCGCGGCACGACTGCGCCAGAAGTCATCGCTCCGCGCTGCTGCCCTCACATACGTCTCGTTGAAGGCAACGGCCGCCACTGGGTCGGCAAGGGCAGCGAGCCGCAGTTCACGCAGCCTCTCCCAGTCCTCGCCCCGTACCGCCCGGATCTTGTACATGCCCAGATACTGCCGCAACCGTCCTGAGCCCCACAGTGAATTGCGCCGGAGTCGACGCACGAACAGCGGGGCCGGCGCGCTCGCGCCGACCCCGCCTTGTGCACTCCCAGACTTCACGCGTGCCCGCTCTGCGCCGACTCATGCACGGCACGTCCCTGACGAAGCCTCAGTAAACGCGGAAAAGCCCCGTTGACGGTGTTGTCTCGTCAACGGGGCTTTCCTCAAAGGGTGTTCGGCGGTGTCCTACTCTCCCACACGCTCCCGCATGCAGTACCATCGGCGCTGTCAGGCTTAGCTTCCGGGTTCGGAA
>DATMEI010000385.1:0-3280 GCA_035556995.1 Streptomyces sp. | reverse complement strand
CAGGGATGCACGGCGATCATCAGGGCCTCGCCGGGACGTACGTCCACGCTGCGCGCCGCGTAGTGGTAGGGCTCCGGCGCGGGCTTCCAGCGGCGGGGTCCGCTCACCCCCAGGACCGCGTCGAACTGGTCGCGGATTCCCGCGCGTTCGAGCAGCCCCACGGTCAGGCCGGGGTCGCCGTTCGTCATCGTGACCAGCCGCAGCCCGGCGCCCTTCAGTTCACGCACGCCCTCCGGGACGTCCGGGTGGACCTCCAGCTGTGCGAGGCCGGCGAGGATGTGGTCGGCGGCCCCGTCCACGTCGCCCGTACACACTCCGGGCTGCGCCAGCAGGGCCCGCAGGCCGTCCCGGGCGAGGTCGGCGAAGTGCGCGTAGGCTCCCGCCGCGGTCAGTGCGAAGCCGTCCCGCAGCACCCCGGCGAACCAGGTGGGCATCAAGTCGCCCCGGGCCCCGGTCTCCTCGAAGCGGCGGCACAGGGGCGTGAAGTCGCTCAGCGTCTCGTTGACGTCGAGGACGACCGCCCGGACGGCGCGGTGGTCCGGGTGGGCGGAGGAGTCCGGGGGCGGGGAGTGACCGGAGGACATGGCCGCGACGTACCTGCCCCCGCCTCAGTGCCTCAGCAGCTTGTCGGGCGTGACCGGCAAATCCCGCACGCGGATGCCCGTCGCGTTGTGCACCGCGTTGACGACGGCGGCAGGGCTGCCGACGATGCCGATCTCACCGATGCCCTTGGCGCCCATCGGGCTGGCGTGCGGGTCGGGTTCGTCCAGCCACGTGGCCTCGATGTCCAGCACGTCGGCGCTGGTGGGGATGTGGTACTGCGCGAAGTCGTGGTTGACGACGTGGCCGGTGCCGTGGTCGAAGACGCTCTCCTCGAACAGGGCCATGGACAGCCCCATGATCATGCCGCCGATGAACTGGGATCGCGCGGTACGGGGGTTGATGATGCGCCCGGCGGAGAAGACGCCGAGCATGCGCGGCACTCGGACCTCTCCGGTGTCGGCGTGCACGCGCACTTCGGCGAACTGCGCACCGAAGGAGTGCACCGCGTAGTGCTCCCGGTCAGGGTTGTCCGGCATGCGGGAGAGGGTGCGGGCGCCGGGAGCGGGATCGTCGCCGTGCTGTGCGCGGAACTCGCGTGAGGCGGCCACGACCGTCGAGCCCCAGGAGGCGATGCCCGAGGATCCGCCTGCGACGGTGGCGGCAGGCAGGTCGGTGTCGCCGATTTCCAACTGCACCGCGTCGAAGGAGCAGTTGAGGGCGTCGGCAGCGATCTGGGTGAGTGCGGTCCAGGTGCCGGTGCCGAGGTCGGCGGCTCCGATGCGTACGGCGTACCGGCCGTCCGCGGCGCGTTCGATCTCGGCGGCGGATCCGGGGAAGATGTAACCGGGGTAGGTGGAGCTTGCGACCCCGAGCCCGACCAGCCAGTCGCCCTCGCGGCGGGTGCCGGCCCCGGTGCGCGCATTCCAGCCGAAGCGCCGGGCGCCGGTGCGCAGGCACTCCGGAAGGTGACGGCCGGACCAGGGCTTGCCGCTCGCCGGGTCGGTCTCCGGCTCGTTGCGGACGCGCAGCTCGATCGGGTCGAGGCCGCAGGCCAGGGCGAGTTCGTCCATGGCGACCTCGGTCGCGAACGCTCCCGGTGCCTCGCCCGGCGCGCGCATCCACGAGGGGACGGGAACGTCGAGGGCGGCAAGTCTGTGGCTGGTACGGCGGTTCGGCGCGGCGTACATCATGCGGGTCAGCACGGCCGTCTGTTCCGCGAACTCCTTGATTCTGGAGGTCTGTTCGGCGGCGTCGTGGCAGATGGCGGTCAGCCTCCCGTCCGCGTCCGCGCCGAGCCGCACCCGCTGCACCGTCGGCGTACGGTGGCCCGCGAGGGAGAACATCTGCTGCCGGGTGAGCGCCAGCTTTACGGGCCTGCCGGCGGCGGACCGGGCGGCCAGCACCGCCAGTACGTTGTGTGCGTGCGGCATCCCCTTCGAGCCGAAACCGCCGCCCACGTGCGGTGAGATCACACGCACCCGCTCGGGGGC
Source organism: Streptomyces sp. (assembly GCA_035556995.1). GTDB lineage: Bacteria > Actinomycetota > Actinomycetes > Streptomycetales > Streptomycetaceae > Streptomyces. The sequence goes on along the minus strand of DATMEI010000385.1, from coordinate 1,247 downwards.
GAGTTCGAAGAGCGACGCGATCTTCCTGCTGACGGAGTGTGCTCCCTGGGTGGAGTCGTAGAGCGTCAGCCGCGGCTGACCGTCGGCGGCCGCGCTGTCCCAGACGGCGACGCAAGTGTGCGGCTCCATCGGGTTGTTGTGCTCCATCGGGGTGCTGTACGTCTCGTCGAGTACGACGTGCGCGGCGGCGAGGGCGGCATCGACGTCGCCCTCGTCGGTGTCGGTGGCGTAGGCGGCGTTGGTCTTCTCCGGCCTGTAGAGGTCGGAGAGGTCAGCGCGCAACTCCGTGTCGTGCGGCTGCACTTCGTACTCGACGTCGACGAGTGAGGCCGCGTGCCGGGCCGTCTCGGGAGTCTCGGCGATGACCGCGCCGATGAACTGGCCGCGGAAAGCGACCTCGTCGGATTGCAGGACCGCCAGTTCGGCGTCACCCAGGTCGGCGAGGCTGCCGGCATTGCGCGGGGTGAGCACGGCGAGCACCCCGTCCAGTGCCTCCGCCTGCCCGGTGTCGATGCTCAGTACCCGTCCGCGGGCGATCGCCGCCTGCAGGGGATGTACGTACGCCGGGTTCCGCAGCGGGTGTTCCCAGGCGTAGACCGCGGTGCCGGTGACCTTGGCGTGTCCGTCCAGACGCGGCGGTGAGCCGCCGACGACGCGGGGGTCGAGGGGCTCCGGGGGCGGTGTGGGCGGCACGGCGTCGGCGCCGGTGCGGGTCATGGCCGCTCCTCGGTGGCGAGCTCGCGCAGCAGCGCGGCGAGCGTGTTGCGCGTCATGGGGATCTTGAAGGCGTTGTCGGGCATCGGCTGCGCCGCGTCCAGTTCGGCGTCCGCTGCTTGCCGGAAGGCGTCCTCGGTGGGGGCGGAGCCGCGCAGCGCCTCTTCGGCACGGGTGGCACGCCAGGGTTTGTGCGCGAGACCGCCGAGGGCGATACGTGCTTCTCGTACGCGGCCCGCTTCGGTGTCCAGTACGGCGGCGACGGAGACCAGCGCGAAGGCGTACGACGCACGGTCCCGCACCTTCCGGTAGGCCGAGCGTGCGCCGGCGGGCAGCGGCGGCACCTCGACGGCCGTGACGAGTTCGCCGTGTGCGAGGACCGTGTCAGCTTCGGGGGTGTCACCGGGCAGCCGGTAGAACTCCCCCAGCGGGATGCGGCGTTCACCGTCGGCGCCGAGCACGGTCACGACCGCGTCGAGGGCCCGCATGGCGACCGCCATGTCCGAGGGGTGCACGGCGATGCAGTGCTCGGA
>DATMEI010000384.1:0-10140 GCA_035556995.1 Streptomyces sp. | reverse complement strand
CGTGGCTGCAGCACTTCTTCGCGCTGAAGCTGGTCGGCACCGTCATGCCGTGGACGGCGGTCGTCGTGGCCGGGGCGGCGTCGGCGGCGCTTGAGGTCGCGTGGCGCTGGGTGAAGCGTCCCGGGGCCGGTGCGGGTCGCGGCGCTCGCGGAACTACCGGAAATCCAGGAACTCCCGGCCCTCCCGGCTAGAAGGCGTGCCAGCGCACAGCCGCGTTCCCCTCCCGCAGTGAGGCCACCCGGCGCGCGAACTCGCTGCGCGCCGCCGGGTTTCCGGGCGCGTGCTGCGCCACCCAGGCACAACTGGCCGTCTCCCGTGCGCCGCGCAGCACCGCGCATCCCTCCCACTCGCGTACGTCCCAGCCGTAGACGCGTACGAAGCCGGCGTAGGCCGCCTCGTCCAGTCCGTACCGGTCGAGGCTCAGAGCGAGGACGGTCAGGTCGTGCTCGCGCATGTCGTCGGAGAAGGTCTCCAGGTCCAGCAGGAGCGGGCCGTCCGGGCCGACATGGACGTTGCGCGGGAGGGCGTCACCGTGCAGGGGGCCGGGCGGCAGCACCGGGGTCAGCCCGGCGACGGCGGCCTCGAAGTCGTCGCGCCGCGCCCGCAGGTAGGCCGCGTCCTCGGCGGGCACCGCGTCCCCGGCCAGCCGCAGCCAGTGCTCGACACCGGACAGCAGCTCACGGCACGGCAGCGGGAACGGCGGCGCGGGCAGGGCGTGTACGAGGCGCAGCAGCGCGGCGAGATCCGCGGGCGTCGCCTCCCGTACGGGCTCGGGCAGGCGCCGCCAGAAGGTCAGCGGATGCCCGTCGACGACGGTGACGCCGGGACGTGCCGCCCGTACCGCGGGGATGTGCTGCTCCTCCAGCCAGGCGGCGACGCGCAGTTCGCGCTCCGCACGTCCGCGCAGCCACGGGCCGCGCCCCACGCGTACGACGACGGGCTCGGAGGTGTCCAGCGCGAAGACGGCGTTCTCGCCGAGCGCCAGCAGCCGGGCCCCTCCCGCCGCGCCGCGCCCGGTCCCCTCACCGGCTGCCTCACCCGCCGCCGCGAGCAGCGCCCGCGCCCGCCCCTCGGTGAACGGCGGCCCTGCCCGCTCCTGCTCAGTGCCCATCCGTCCGAGGCTAGTCGAGCTCGAATGTGCCGTACGTCGGCCGCCCCAACCACTTGTAGGTGTTGATCGCGACGCCCGTGCTGGTCGTCATGCTTCTCGTCAGTTCCAGTGCCGTGGGCGGGGCGCCGTCCGCGAACAGCCGCTTCCCGGCGCCCAGGACGACCGGGTAGATCAGCAGCCGGTACTCGTCGATGAGGTCGTGTGCCATCAGCGACTGGGCGAGCACGCCGCTGCCGTGGATCTGCAGCTCCCCGCTCATCTGCTGCTTGAGCGCCGCGACCCGGCGCACCACGTCCTCACCGAGGACTGTCGTGTTGTGCCAGTCCGCCCTGTCCAGAGTGGTGGAGGCGACGTACTTGGGCAGGTTGTTGAGCCGTGACGCGATCGGGTCGTCGGGGTCGGTGACGCGTGGCCAATGGGCGGCGAAGATCTCGTATGTGCGGCGTCCGAGCACGAACGCCTCGACTTTGGCGAAGGTCTCCTCCATGAACGTGACCATGTCCGCGTCCGCGTAGGGCACCAGCCAGCCGCCCATGCCGAAGCCCCCGCTGGGGTCCTCGCCGGGGCCTCCGGGCGCCTGCATGACGCCGTCCAGTGACAGGAAGGTGGTGAGCGTGAGAGAGGTCATGCACGGAACGACCGGCGGGCGGCCCGGAACTCATCGGCCCCGGGCGCGCATCCACCCGTCCCCCAGCCCACCCGTCCGCACGTCCACCCGTCCGCACGTCCACCCGTGAACGTCCGCGCGGATCAGTCGAACCAGCGTGCCCGCTCCAGCTCCGCGACCCGCTCCGGGTCCTCCAGCAGCGCCGCCACCTCGAAGCGGCGCCCCCAGTGGCCCGCCGACCAGGCCAGACCGGCCGCGACACCCTCCAACGTCGCCGCGTGCAGCACACCGTCGGGCGTACGGCGCCAGTCCACGTCGGTGCCGTCGACGAACAGCTCGTCGTGCTCGCGGTAGGTACGGGGGGCGCCGGGGAGCAGGAAGCGCACGGCCTCCGGCACCTCCCGCTCCGTGCCTTCGCCGGAGGCGGCCGCATCGACCCTGCCCGGCACGACCTCGCTGAGCCGCCGTACCTCCAGCACCGCGGCCAGGCCGTCGGCACGCGCGGGCGGTACGGGCAGCAGCGCCCGGTCGCCGGCCAGTGGAATCAGGTCGGGTGCGTCCGCGATCACTGCCTCGTCCGACGGTACGACCTCGACGGTGCCGCTTGCCGCGCGTACCGCACGCAACTCCTCGGGCAGGGTGACCTCGTCCGGGTCCATCTCGGCCAACAGCCCGTAGAGCCCGTGCAGTTGAGCGTGCCCGGCCTCCGAATCCGGCTCGGCGAGCCGCCCCAGCAGTTCCGCCGCGCCTCCCGGCTCCTCCAGCAGCGCCGCCGCGGACGTACGGATGCCGAGCGCCCGCAGCACCTGGGCGTCGCCGAACCCGGAGGCGTCCGCCTCCTCGTAGAGGCCGTTCAGCAGCGGATCGCCGCCCGCGGCCCGCAGACCCGCCGGGCGGCGGCCGTCCAGCACCGGATGCCCGCGCAGCCACCACGCGGTGTACGGGCGTACGGCCTCCGTGACGCCGTCGGGCAGCAGCACCCGTACCGGCGCAGTGAGCGCGTCACGCAGCGGCGGCTCGGCGAGCATCGCCAGCACCTGCGGCCAGCTCTCGTCGTCGACCAGATCCAGGTCGCGCACCGCCACCAGCTCGGATGCGACGGGCGGCACCGCCGCCTCGCTTCCCGAGAGCTGGTCGAGTACGTCCTCGCACCACACGTCGACCGCGTCCAGCAGTCCCACGTCGTCGGGCTCGGCGAAGTCGCTCTCGCGCGGCTCCAGTTCGTCGGGGTCGAGCACCACGTCTGTGGCCCGTACGAGCGCGAACGCCGCCTGCACACCGGTGGCGGTCAGCGGCTGCTCGCCCCAGCGGTCCGCCAACTCGGCATCGCAGGCGGCGAGTTCACCCTCGCGGATGACCCGCTCGAAAGGGCTGCCGGGGAAGACGAGTTCGCCTGCGGGGGCGAGTTCGCCGTCATCGTCCGGGAGGGCCAGCGCGCCGAGCCAGGGCTCGTCGCCGGGAGCCAGACCCGCATCACGTACGAGACCCAGCACGACCTCGGCCAACTCCTCGGCGTCCAGGGCACCTTCGCCGTCCTCGCTCAGACCGTCGTCCCAGGACTCCTCGGCCTCCAGCGACGCGGCGACAGCAGCACGCACCTGCGGCGTGGTCAGCACAGCCCGAGGTGTCGCACCTGTCGCACCGAGCTTCTCGAGCAGCGGGTGGGCCGCATCGGCGTGTGCGACCTTCAGACCGAGCCGCGCCAACTGCCGTGCGCGGTCCTGTTCCAGGGAGGAATCCGGCAGCGGCAACAGCACCTGACGGGGCCCGATCGCCGAACGTCCCCCGGCGAGCGGCACCGGAAGCCCGGTCAGCCGGTCCGGGTCCACTCCGGCGAGGGAGTCGTACAGGCGCCACCACCACTCCGGCGCCCGCTCCACACCCGCGAGCCGGTCGATCACCTCACCGAGCGGCACCCGCGCGACATCCAGGGCACGCAGCTCCGTACGCCGCTCCAGCCCGGCGGGCAGAAGGCTCGGGAACAGCTCCGCGAGCACGCCGACCGTACGGGCCCCGGCACCCTCTGCGATCTCCGCCTCACGCGGCCGCAGCACGATCGTTTCGCCGTCCTCGTCGGTCCCGGCGCCGGCGAGGAACGGCACGCTCGGCAGCCTGGACAGCAGCAACTGGCGCAGCTCACCGTCGAGTTCACTCTTTCCCAGCGGCCCCGGCACCAGATCGACGAGACCCGGCGTCACCGGCCGCCAGTCACGCAGCAGCCGGACGTACGTCTCGGCCGCCCGCTCCAGCAGGAAAGTCGTCATGGGGCCCTTCGCGACATGCCGTCGCGTCGACTCCAGCGGGAAGCTCGCGATGAGCAACGCGGGCAGACCCAGCGGCTCGTCGGTGGGTGTCGGCGCGTGCACGTACGCCGCGGTCGGCGGCGGTACGGGACTTCCGTCCTCCACCGGGACGGCCCAAGTCACCGACCAGGCGGGCCTCATGCGCTCCTCGACGGGACGGTCGGCGAGCAACTCCGCGTCGGCGAGGCCGCTTTCGCGGGCCACACGCCAACGCCGGGCGCTGCGCGTACCGTCGCCCTCCTCATGCCGGATCTCGACGGTCTCGGCGAGGGGCCCGTCGGCACGGCGCGTCAAGGTTCTGGCGCCTTCACCGGGGACCTCGACGACCACTTCTTCCAGACCGGGCAGCGTCAGCAGCAGGGCGTCGTCGACGGCTGCGAGCAGCCGCTCCGTCAGCTCCTCCGCGGCGGTGTCACGCATCGGCAGCACGACGGCCGTCTCGTAACCGTCGGGCGCCGTGCCCTCCGCGGGCAACGGCAGCCGCAGCAGCGGCGCGTGGCCGTCCCGCCGGCGCAACTCCTCGCCCAGCGTGGGCGCTTCCCGCGCCGCCTCCAGGACCAGACCGCGCGCCTCCTCCAGCGACCACCGCACGCCGCCCGAGCGGCCGACGACGGCGGGCTCGTCGGTGACCGCGAGCACCGCGGAGAAGCCGACACCGAACCGGCCGACGGTCCCCGCGTCCTCGTCGTCACGCTTCGCCGACGCACGCAGCGTCGACAGCGACTCCACGCCCGTACCGTCCAGCGGCGCACCGCTGTTGGCGACGACGAGCACGCCGTCGCGGAGGGTGAGCCGCAGCCGTCCAGGGGTGTGCGCGCGGGCGGCGGCGTCAGCGGCGTTCTGCGCCAGTTCGATGACGAGACGGTCCCGGTAGCCGCCAAGGGCCAGCTCCTGCTCGGCGTTGGCGTCCTCGCGGAAGCGTGCGGGCGAAGCGGTCCACGCGTCCAGCACACCGCGTCGCAGCCGCGCCGTCCCGAACACGTCCGTCTGCGGATCTCCCTGGGCCATCGCCGCCTCCTTCGTCGTACCACCACCCCCGCCCGGTGACGGTACGGCATCCCACCTCGCACCGGGCCTCACAGGGACGCAGCCAGAGCGGCCGCGTAGGGGGTGTCGTCAAAGCAGCGTCGTCCTCCGCTGGGCCTCCGGCCCGGGAAGCAGTAGGGCGGGCGCCGCGGTGTCTGGTGCGTGCTGGGGCACCACCCAGTGGTAGCTGGGGGAGCAAGGCCGAGGGCGGGGCACCTCCCCCGGCCGCGCCGGGGGAGGGACTTCGACACCCCTAGGACAGGTGATCCGCCTGGGTCTCGTCGATGACGGGGGGCGGTGGCTGTGGCGGCTTCGGCATCACCGCGGCCTCGGAGTGGCCGCCGCAGCCGTACGCCAGGGACACCACATGCCCGTCGGCCGGGCTGTACTCGTTCGCACAGACCCCGAACGCCTGCCGCAGCGAACCCACGAGCGGCACGAGGAAACCGCAGGTCACGCAGTTCGCCGGAGCGGACTGCGCCATGGGCGTCCCGGGTCCGTACTCGTCCTCCCAGCGCTCGGCCGCGTTGAGCAGCCCGTAACGGGAGAGGACGCGCGGGCGGGCCATGCCCATCTCTTCCGCGACGGCCGCGATCGTGCCCCGTTCCGGGGGCGGGGCGACTTCGGCGATCTCGCTGGGTGTTCCCGGAAGGAGGTCGGCGTCCTCCTCCTCGACGATCTCTTCCAGGCCGGGTGCCGACGGCACGGCCGCTCCCGGCAGTTCGCCGGCCTCCTCGCCCGCGTACCCGGGTTCGAGGCGCAGGTCCTCCGCCTCGGTCGGCAGCAGGTCGCCGGGCCCGAGGTCGCCGGGGCGCAGCCGCTCGCTCCACGGAACCCATTCAGGCGCGAGGAGAGCCTCCGGGCCGGGCAGCAGAACGGTTTCGTCCAGTGTGACCGTCTTCGCCCGTGATGCCCGTGTCAGTGTCGCCGCCCAGCGCCACCCCCGATAGCCCGGCTCCAGGCATTCGAAGAGGTGGGTGACGACGCGGTCCCCGTCGGCGACGGCTTCCACATGCTCACCGATCTCGCCGGGAGCAGCGGCTGCCTCGACGGCTTCCCGCGCGACTGCGACGGCTTCCACGCACAGCCGGTCAGGTGCGGGGGCGCGGCGGGTACGGCCACTTCGCGTCGCGGCACTCATGCAGCACTCACAAGAATCGTCTCTCCTACGCCATAGCGCCGTTGTCGGCGTGCACTGCCGTACGGCGGCCGTGGAAGGGACGGGCGGAATGCGGACGGAGCGGAACCGGGGAGCCGCTGCGACGTCCGCGCCCCGCTCGGGGCCGTGCGGAGCGCACCGTTGACCCACGCTACCCCACGGATTCGGCGCGAGTCGTCGAGGGATTCCGTACGCGCACTCCCACTCCCGTTTCCCGAGGGGTGCCTTCCCCGTTTCCCGGGGGGTGTCGCCTGCGCTGTCGGATCGGCCGGGCAGTCCTCCCCGGGCCTCGCCACGTTATTCGTCGGAGCGGTCCTGGCCGCATCGGGTGCGGCCCGTGGGGCAAACTGAAGCTCGTGGCTGCCGAGCCCGGACGTCTGCGTCAGATGCTTCGCTCAGCCGCGCGTGCCGTACGACGGCCACCCGCGGCTGTGGCCCGTCGCCTCCGGCGCATCACGCACGCGCAGGGTGCAGGCGAGTCCGGTCTCGGCAAGCTCATCGAACTGCACGCCGTCAACTCGGCGGGCGACATGCTGATCACGGTCGCGCTCGCCTCCACCATCTTCTTCTCCGTCCCCACCGGGGAGGCACGTGGCCGGGTTGCGCTCTATCTCCTCGTCACGATGGCCCCGTTCGCGCTTCTCGCACCGGTGATCGGGCCGCTGCTGGACCGGGTGCCGCACGGGCGGCGTGCGGCGATGGCCGCGTCGATGCTCGCCCGCGCGCTGCTCGCGCTGGCGATGGCGGGGGCCGTGGAGACGGGCGACCTGGAGCTGTATCCGGCCGCGTTGGCCGTGCTGGTGTCGTCGAAGGCGTACGGGGTGGTGCGTTCGGCCGTCGTGCCCCGGCTGCTGCCGCGGACGTTCTCACTGGTGAAGGCGAACTCGCGGGTCACCCTCGCCGGGCTCCTGGCCACCGGTGCGGCGGCACCCATCGGGGCGGGTCTGCATCAACTCGGCCCGCCCTGGCCGCTGTACGGGGCCTTCGCCGTTTTCGTCCTCGGTACGTTCCTTTCCTTCTCCCTGCCCGGCAAGGTCGACTCGGCCAAGGGCGAGCGGAAGGTGCAGCTGGCGCCGGGAAGGGTCTCGCTGCGCAAGGCCTCCCGGGACGAGCACGGCGCCGCCCGGGAGGACGAGGGCGCCTCCCGCGAGCAGCGGCCCCGGCTGAGGACCGTCGGAGCACCGGTACGCAGCGCGCTGTTCGCCAACTCCGCGCTGCGCGGCCTCTCCGGCTTCCTCACCTTCTTCCTCGCCTTCCTCCTGCGCGACCAGCCACTGAGCGGACTCTCCGGTGCGGTGTCCCTGGGCGTCGTGGCCGTCGCAGCCGGCGGCGGCAACGCGCTGGGTACGGCCATCGGCTCATGGCTCAAGGCCCGCGGCCCGGAACTGATCATCGCGTCCGTCCTGGGTGTCGCGCTGGCCGTCACCATCGCCGCGTCCGCGCTCTACGGGACGGTCACGCTGGTCGCCGTCGCCGCCACCGCCGGCATCGCGCAGGCCCTCGGCAAGCTGTCGCTGGACGCACTGATCCAGCGGGACATGCCGGAGGAGGTACGTACTTCCGCCTTCGCACGTTCGGAGACGCTGATGCAGATGTCGTGGGTGGTGGGCGGCGGGCTCGGCATCTCGCTGCCGCTGATCGGCACGCTGGGCATGTGCGCGGGCGCGGTCCTCGTGGCGCTGGGTGCGGTGCTCTCCGTACGGAACCTGCTGCGCGCCGCCCGGCACGGCTCGCCATACCCACGCGTCGCCTGACCAGCACAGCCCGATAGCCTGCCGCCATGAGCTACGCGATCTCCCGGCGGGGTCTCCGCACTGCCACTGCCCTCGGGACCGTCACCTTCGGTCTCCTCGCTCTGTCGGCGTGCGAGAAGCCGAGCCCGCTGCTGACCGCGACCGTCAACAGCACGTCCGTCACCACCGAGGCGGCCTGCTACGACGAGGGGAAGACCCTGCCGGCCGGCGAGGCCAAGAAGTGCCTCAGCGAGAAGGCCGCCAAGACCGTCGAGATCGGGCCGGGGGACAAGCTCCGCATCGGCGTCGAGCCGGAGACGGCGGAGAGCGGCTGGCTGCTGTTCGTCGACGGACGCCCCGCGCTGCCGGACCCGGTCAAGAAGACGTACTACACCTTCAGCGGCGACGCGTTCTTCCAGCAGCAGTCCGCCGGCGGCGGCACGGAGACGAAGAAGACGGCGCAGGTGAGCATCGTCCAGGCGGAGGGCGGCGACTTCAAGGGCGTCTGGCACCTCAAGCTCAAGCACGCGGGCTGACGGGGGCCGTGCGCGTCCTGATCGTCACCGCGGTCCCGGCCGAGCGGGACGCGGTGACTGCGGGGACTGCGGAGGCTTCGCAGGCAGATGCCGAAGCAGCCCCGGAGCATCTCCGGCTGCCCGGCGGCTACACCCTGCACTGCTCGCGCCCCTTCGCCTCTCCCGGTCCCGGTACGTCCCACGGGACGTTGCTGTCCGACGCGCTCGCCGCAGGTGTCGGACCGGCCGCCGCGGCAGCCGGAACCGCCACGGCGCTCACCGCAGCCTCGGCCGGCGGCGCACCCTACGACGTCGTCGTCTCGGCCGGCATCGCCGGCGGCTTCCAGCAGCCCCTGGGCGGCACCGTCGTCGCCACCTCGATCGTCGCCGCCGACCTCGGCGCCGTCACACCGGCCGGCTTCGCCTCCGTCACCGAGCTCGGATTCGGCACCGTCGAGCACTGTCCTCCCGGGGAGCTTGTACGTGCCGTCGCCGAGGCGACGGGTGCGGCAGCCGGGGCCGTGCTCACGGTCTCGACGGTGACCGGAACGGCAGAGCGCGCCGAAGAGTTGACGGCCCGGCATCCCGGAGCGGTGGCCGAGGCCATGGAGGGTTTCGGGGTCGCGGAGGCAGCCGCCGCGCACGGCGTGCCGGTGCTGGAGCTGCGTACCGTCTCCAATCCCGCCGGGCCCCGCGACCGGGACGCGTGGCGGATTCCCGAGGCGCTGGCCGCGCTCGGGGGCAGCTGCGCGGCGCTCATGCCCGTGCTGCGAGCATGGGGAGCATGAGCACGTACGGCCACACCCCGTCCGGGAGCCCGGTGAGCATCGCCTTCTCGCCGTGCCCCAACGACACCTTCGTCTTCGACGCCTGGGCACACGGGCGCGTGCCCGGCGCGCCCCCGCTCGACGTCACCTTCGCCGACATCGACGTCACCAACGGCATGGCGGAACGCGGCGAACTGGACGTTCTGAAGGTCTCCTACGCCATGCTGCCGTGGGTGCTGGACGAGTACGCGCTGCTGCCCTGCGGCGGAGCTCTCGGGCGCGGTTGCGGGCCGCTGGTGCTCACTCGCGAGCGGATGGCCCCCGCGGATCTGAGAGGCAGGACCGTCGCCGTACCGAGCGAACGGTCCACGGCGTATCTGCTCTTCCGGCTGTGGGCAGCGGGGGAAGTGCCGGGCGACGTCGGCGAAGTCGTCGTGCTGCCCTTCCACCAGATCATGCCCGCGGTGCGGGACGGCAAGGTCGACGCCGGACTCGTCATCCACGAGGCGCGCTTCACGTACCAGGAGTACGGGCTGCACAAGCTCGCCGACATGGGCGAGCACTGGGAGCACACGACCGGGCTGCCCATTCCGCTGGGCGCGATCATCGCCCGCCGTGCGCTGGGCGAGGACATGCTGAACGCGCTGACCGCGGCAGCGCGTACCTCGGTACGGATGGCCTGGGAGGACCCGGAGGCGTCACGCCCGTACGTACTCGAGCACGCACAGGAGATGGACCCCGCTGTCGCCGATCAGCACATCGGGCTCTACGTCAACGAGTTCACCGCGGACCTCGGCGAGGACGGCCTCGCGGCGGTACGCGGGCTGCTCACCCGTGCCGCAGCGGAGGGTCTCGTACCGCCCCTCGCCCACGGCGCGCTGGAGTTTCCAGCCGGGCGTTGAACGTTGGCTGCCGCGGC